>JAFAPJ010000369.1 GCA_019247255.1 Methylobacteriaceae bacterium
CCGAAGGCCAGCGGGACCGGCGATATCGCCGACCTGCTGCGCCGCGAGGGCGTGATCGAGAACGTGTCGATCTTCGAGCTCTATGCCTATCTCAATCGGGGCAAGGGCGCCCTGAAGGCGGGAGAGTTCCAGTTCCGGGCCGGAACCAGCATCCAGGACGCGATCGACACGCTCGTTCAGGGCAAGGCGATCCTCCACGCGCTGACCATCCCGGAGGGGCTGACGAGCGAGCAGATCGTCCAGCGCCTGCGCGACAACGAGATCCTCACGGGCGATCTCCTGGAGACGCCGCGGGAGGGGTCGCTCCTGCCCGACACCTACAAGTTCGAGCGCGGCATGACGCGCCAGCAGGTCGTGAACCTGATGCAGGTCGAGCAGCGCAAGGCGCTGGCCTCCGCCTGGAGCCGGCGCTCGCCCGATCTCGGGATCCGGACGCCGCAGGAGCTCGTGATCCTCGCCTCCATCGTCGAGAAGGAGACGGGCGTCGCGAGCGAGCGGCCGCGGGTCGCGGGCGTGTTCGTGAACAGGCTCGCCCGCCGCATGAAGCTCCAATCCGACCCGACGATCGTCTACGGCCTCGTCGGCGGACGCGGGACGCTCGGACGCGGGATCACGCGCGAGGAGATCACCCGACCGACGCCGTACAACACCTACGTCATCGAGGGGTTGCCGCCGGGCCCGATCGCCAATCCGGGACGGGCTGCGCTCGAGGCCGCGGCCAATCCCGTGAAGAGCCGCGAG
This sequence comes from Methylobacteriaceae bacterium, assembly GCA_019247255.1. GTDB lineage: Bacteria > Pseudomonadota > Alphaproteobacteria > Rhizobiales > Beijerinckiaceae > Enterovirga. The sequence goes on from JAFAPJ010000369.1 coordinate 742, forward strand.
GTCTATTTCGTGGCGGACGGCACGGGCGGGCACGCCTTTGCGGAGACGCTTGACCAGCACAATCGCAACGTCGCCCGCTGGCGCCAGATCGAGCGTGACCGCGCGACCGCGGGCGCCGCCGCGACCGAGGTCGACCGCCTCGATCCGCCGAGCGGCCCCGAGGTCCGGGGCGAGGCTCCGTTGACCGGCGCTCCGCTGCCCGCGACCGCCTCCGCCTATGGCGGCGTGACCGGGGCGACGAGCCCGGGCCGCGGTTTCGACGCGTCGGAGGGCACGCCGCTCGACCCGCTGCGCAACACGACCTGGGACCTCAATTCCGAGAAGAACGTCCCGAGCTTCGGCCCTCCGCCGGGCACCGCCGCCGGGGCGCGGCGCGAGGCCCGCCCGGCATCGACGGGCGGTCAGCAGAAGCCGCGGCCGAAGCCCGCCGCGGCGGGTGGACGGGCGGCGCCGCCGGCAGCTCAGCCCGCTCCGCCGACCTGACGGGTCGCCGCGCTCCCGCCACCGCCATGCCGATCCGATCGATGACGGGCTTTGCCCGGGTCGCGGGGACGAGCGCCGCGACAGGCTGGGCCTGGGAGCTGAAGGCCGTGAACGGGCGCAACCTCGAGGTCCGCACGCGCGTGCCGCCCGGCTTCGACGCGGTCGGGGAGGAGGCGCGCAGGCTCGTGCTGGCGACCCTGTCGCGCGGCCAATGCCAGCTCGGGCTCACTCTGACCCGCCCGCCCTCGGCTCCGCGAGTGCGCCTCAATGAGGCGCTTCTCGGAAGTCTCCTGGCCTCGCTCCGCGCGACCGAACTGCCGGACGGAGTGCGCCCGGTCTCGCTCGACGGGCTCCTCGCGGTGCGCGGGGTCGTCGAGGTCGAGGACGAGCCGGAGACGGCCGAGGCCGAGGAGGCGCTTCGGCACGATCTCCTCGCCGCGATCCCGACCCTCGCGGCGGCCCTCGTCGGGGCGCGCGAGGAGGAGGGCGCGGCGCTCGCTGGTATTCTCGAGCGGCTGATCGCCGACATGACGTCCCTCATTCGGGCCGCCACGGACGCGCCGGGCCGCAAGCCCGAGGCCGTGCGGGCGCGTCTCGCCGCGCAGGTCGCGACCCTGCTCGAGACCGAGCAGAGCCTCGATCCTGCCCGGCTTCATCAGGAGGCGGTGCTTCTCGCGACCCGCGCCGACATTCAGGAAGAGCTCGACCGCCTGGAGGCCCACCTCGCCTCCGCGCGGGAGCTGATCGGCCAGGACGGCGCCGTCGGCCGTCGGCTCGACTTCCTGGCCCAGGAATTCGGGCGCGAGGCGAACACGCTCTGCTCCAAGGCGAACGACGTCGATCTGTCCCGTATCGGGCTCGAGCTGAAGACGTTGGTCGAGCAGTTCCGCGAGCAGGTCGCCAATGTGGAGTGACGAGGTGTCCCTCGAAGCCGCCGCACCCGTCGGCATCGCCCGGCGCGGCCTCGTCCTGATCCTGTCCTCGCCCTCGGGCGCGGGCAAGACGAGCCTGACCCGCGCGCTCTCCGAGGACAAGGATGCGGGGCTCTCCGTCTCGGTCTCCGTGACGACCCGGGCGAAGCGACCCTCAGAGATCGACGGGCGCGATTACAGCTTCATCGAGGTCGAGGATTTCCTGTCGCTGCGCGACCGCGGCGACCTCCTCGAATGGGCGGAGGTCCACGGCAACTTCTACGGCACGCCGCGCCGGCCGGTCGAAAGGGCGCTCGGGGCCGGCACGGACATGATCTTCGACATCGACTACCAGGGCACGCGCCAGGTGCGCGAGAAGATCGGCGCCGACGTCGTCACGGTGTTCATCCTGCCGCCCAGCATGGGTGAGCTGAAGCACCGGCTCGAGCGCCGGGCGGAGGACAGCCGCGACACGATCGAGCGTCGGCTCGCCAACGCCCGCGTCGAGATCGAGCGCTGGTCCGAATACGATTACTGCATCGTCAACGAGGACCTCGACCGCTCCTTCAACGCCCTGAAGGCGATCCTGGCGGCCGAGCGCCAGCGCCGCGAGCGTCAGACGGGGCTCACGGCTTTCGTGCAGGGACTGCTGGCGGAACGGGTGTGAGCGGGGCTGGCCGGGCGCGGGCACGGTGCCAGGCAGACCTGTTCGACGAGGCACTGCTCGGAGAAGTCGGGAGGGAAGGCGGCGGGTTTCTCGCAACCGTCCCCGAGCTCCCGGGCTGCATGTCGGACGGCGAGACGCTCGAGCAAGCCGCGACGAACATCGACGACGCGATCGCCTGCTGGATCGACACCGCCCGGCGCCTCGGCAGAGAGGTCCCCGCTCCGGGTCAGAGTAAGCTCGTGCGAGCGTGAGGGCGTCGGGCAGCGGCTCG
>JAFAPJ010000408.1 GCA_019247255.1 Methylobacteriaceae bacterium
CAGCCGGGCTCCCGCCCGGTGCGCGTCGGCGGCTGCGCGCGCGATGTCCGTCACGGTCCAGAGCGGGTTCGAAGGAGTCTCGATCCAGACGAGCTTCGTGCGCCCGGGCTCGATCGCGGCCGCGAGCTTCTCGGGATCGTCCGTCTCGACGAAGGTCGTCCGCAGACCCCATCGAGCCCCCTCGGTCGAGAGCCAGCGGCGCAGCGCCCAATACATGACGGCCGACGCAACCACGTGGTCGCCGGGCTCGAGCGCCATGAAGCAGGCGGTCGCCGCGGCCATGCCGGAGGAGAATAGGAGCGCACCGCCCTGGGCGCCCTCCAGCATCGCAAGGACGGCCTCGGTCTCGCGGATCGTGGCGTTGTCGGGCCGTCCGTAGACGAAGCCCGACGAGTATCCACCGTCAGGGTCGCGGATGAACGTGGTCGCCAGGTGTATGGGCGGCACGACCGCGCGGGTCGCCGGATCAATACGCCCGAGCGCCTGCGCCGTGAGGCTCCGCCGCGACCATGTCCCGTCCGTCATCCGTCTTCCGCTCCTGCCGAGCACGCGGCCGCTTCGGCCTAACCGATGGGTCAGGTTCCACCAAGGAGCGACGCCGACCAGCCGCGCTTTCCATTGCAGGAGACCTGCCTTGCTCTTGGCTGTTGCGGGCGAAGGGCCTAGCTCTGCGCGCGCCATGTCCGACGCCGCGCTCGCCCGTCCCGCTTCCGGCAGCCTCGCGTTTCACGCGCTCGCCGCCATCGTGCCGGTCGCGCTCGCGAGCGCGCTCGGGTCGCTCGCGACGCTTCCCAACATCCCGACCTGGTATGCGGGTCTCGTGAAGCCGCCGCTCACGCCGCCGAATGCGGTCTTCGGCCCGACCTGGACGATCCTGTTCGTGCTCATGGCCTACGCAGCCTTCCGGGTCTGGCGCCTTCCCGCCGGCACATCCGGGCGTGGACGCGCGCTGGCGCTGTTCTACGGACAGCTCACGCTCAACGCGCTCTGGTCTTGGGCGTTCTTCGGCGGGAGAAGCCCGGGTCTCGGCCTGATCGTGATCGCCGGGATGCTGGTCGCGATCACCCTGACGATCCGGGCCTTCGCGCCGCTCGACCGGATCGCGGCCTGGCTTCTCGCGCCCTACCTCGCCTGGGTCAGCTTCGCGAGCTACCTCAACCTCGGCATCTGGTGGCTCAACCGCTGACCGGGCCCCGCCCGAGAACGCGGGCGACGGTGGTTCGCAGATCCGCGAGCGAGAAGGGCTTGGTCAGCACGTCCTCGACGATCGCCTCCAGATTCTTGGCGCGCTCGCGCTGCTCGGCATAGCCCGTCATGAGCAGGATCAGCAGGTCCGGGTAGTCGCGCTTGGCGGCGAGCGCGAGGCCGATCCCGTCGAGGACCGGCATGCGGATGTCAGTCAGGAGGAGATCGAACGCGCCCTCGGCCCGTGTCAGCCGATCGAGACCGTCCGCGCCGTCGACGGCGAGCGTCACGGTGTGCCCGTCGAGCTCGAGCCCGCGCTTCAGGAAGCCCCGGACGGTGTCCTCGTCATCGACGAGAAGGATCCGCGCCATCGATCAAGGCCTGTCGAACAGGTCCGGTTCGGACTGGCCGTGGGCGACGACGCCGACGAAGGGGAGCTGGCGAAAGTTGTGGGCGATATCCATCCCGTACCCGACGACGAACACGTCCGGGCACTGAAAGCCGACGAAATCGGCGTCGATCTCGACCGCGCGCTTCCCGGGCTTCTCAAGGAGCACAGCGACCATGACGCGCCGGGCGCCGCGGGCCGCGAGCAGGTCCTTGGCGTAGACGAGCGTGCGCCCCGATTCCAGGATGTCATCGACGAGCAGGACGTCGCGCCCCGCGACGTCGCTCTCGACGTCACGCAGGATCGCGACCTTGCCGGACGAGACTGTGCTCGCCCGGTAGCTCGAGAGGTGGATGAACTCGACCTGGGGCGAGAGTCCGCTTCGGTGCAGCGCCCGAATGAGGTCGGCTGCGAACATGAAGCTGCCCTTGAGAATGGCGACGACCAGGAGATCGGGCGATGCGGTCGCCGCGATCGATCTGGCGAGCTCGCGATTGCGATCTGCGATCGCGGTTTCGTCGAAGAGGACGCGGACGCGGTAATCGGCCTTCATCGGGAAGATGTGGCGTGATCTCTACCGTGACGCAACCGCGGCTCCGCCGCTCGAGCCCGCGAAGGTCACGACCACGCGCCTGCCCTCCGGAGGCGGCGCCGCGAGCCTGACCTTGAAGGCCTGGCTCTCGCCGGCCGCGACGCTCGCCGCCGGAACGCGCGCGCTCCAGCGATAGAGCGTCTCGCCGCTGCCGCCCTCGACCGTGAGGTCGAGCGGTGGCACCGCGATGTCCTGGGCACCGGGATTCGTCACGACGCCTTCCACCACCAGGATGCGTCGCGTGCCCTCGACCGAGATGCCGGACGAGATGTCGCCGAGGGTCAGGCCGACGAGGTTTACGGGCAGGCCGACGGCCCCGAAGACCTCGGCGGTCTGCGGCAGGGCAGCCACCACGGCGCGCCGCCCGACGAGCGCCGCCGGCACTGCCAGGACGAGGCAGGCGGCGAGCGCGGGCGCACCGAACGCGCGAACCCAGTTCAGAGGGGCCGGCTGCCGCCGGCGCCGTCGCTCGCTTTGACGAGGGATGGCGGGCGGTTCATCGATGACGGGTCCCGGCGCCTCGGCTATGGAGACAAGGTCCGGCTCGGGGGCCTGCGCGGATTCGACCTCCTCGGCCGATACGAACCATGTCTCTCGGCACGACGCACAGCGAACCTTGCGACCGGCCGGGCCGATGCGATCCGGATCGATGGCGTACTCGCTGGAGCAGGACGGGCAAACCAGAAGCATGTGGCGGCGCCCGAAAGCCGATGAACGTGACGCGACCCTCGCCCGGCATGGTTAAGGTCGCGTGAACGACGCGTCCGAGGCCGTCGTCGCCTTCGAGGATGTCTGGCTCCGCTACGGTCCGGACCGCGAGGTGCTGCGCAGCGTCTCGTTCGAGCTCCCGCCGCATTCGTTTCAGTTCCTGACGGGACCCTCGGGGGCGGGAAAGACGAGCCTCATCCGGCTCGTGCTGCTTTCGCTCGCTCCGAACGCCGGAAGGATTCGGCTGTTCGGCCATGATGTCGGCGCGATCGGGGCTGAGTCGGTGACGGCGCTGCGGCGCCGGATGGGCGTCGTGTTCCAGGATTTCAGGTTGCTCGACCACCTCTCGACCTACGAGAACGTCGCCCTGCCGCTGCGCGTGCAGGGTCGGGGGGAGGCGAGCTACCGGGCGGAGGTGATGGAGCTTCTCGATTGGGTCGGGCTTGGACACCGGGTCGGCGACCGTCCGCCCGCGCTGTCCGGCGGCGAGAAGCAGCGCGCCGCGATCGCCCGGGCGCTGATCGCGCGGCCGGAGCTCATCCTGGCCGACGAGCCGACCGGGAACGTCGACCCGCCGATGGCGAGGCGGCTGCTGCACCTCTTCGTCGAGCTCAACCGGATGGGCACCGCCGTCGTGATCGCGACGCACGATCCGAGCCTGCTCGACCAGGTCGAGGCCAGGCACCTGCGCCTTGAGGGCGGGCAGGTCGACGTGCTGGACCCGACGAGGTGAGCGCGACCCTTCTTCCGCGCGACGACCCGTCGAGCCGCGCGCTGGCCGCCGTGATCGCGATCCTGACCTTCCTGGCGGCGCTGGCCGCGGCCGGCGCCCAGAGCGTCGCGACGCGCTCCGTCGATTGGCGCGTGAAGCTCACCCGTCAGGCGACCCTGCAGATCCTGCCTCGTCCGGGTCAGGACTTCGGGGCCGATGCCGAACGTGCGGCAGCGCTCGCGCGAGCGACACCCGGGATCGCCGAGGTGACCGCACTGTCCAGGCCCGAGGGTGAGCGCCTTCTCGCGCCGTGGCTCGGCACGGGTCTCGACCTCTCGGACCTTCCCGTCCCGCGGCTCGTGACGCTTCGCCTGTCCGACGGCGCCGACCTCTCGGGCCTTGCCGAGCGGCTCGCCACGGACTTGCCGAACGCCCGTCTGGACGATCACCGGCGCTGGGTCGACCGCCTGGCCGGCGCGGCGACCGGGCTTGTTCTCGCCGCCACGGCCATCGTCGGCCTCGTGCTCGCGGCCGCGGCGCTCGCGGCCGGCTTCGCGACCCGCGGGGCGCTCGCCGGCAGCCGCGACGTCGTCGAGGTGCTCCACCTCGTGGGCGCGAGCGAAGCCTTCGTGGCCAAGACGTTCGCGACCCGGTTCCTGCGTCTCGGCGCTGCCGGGGCGGTCGCGGGAACGGCCGCGGCCGCCGTCGCCGGACTGCTCCTGCACGCGCTTCCGGTCGGCGGCGGCGGCGCGCTGACGGGTTCGCTGGCGATCACTCCGTCCGGCTTCGCCGCGATGCTTCTGCCGGCCGCGCTCGTCCCGGCCGTGACGGCGCTCGCATCCTGGTTCGGCGTGAAACGCTTTCTTGGCTCGGGCGTACGTTGATGGTGTGATGGTCTCCACGAGAGCCGAGATGGAGCTGCGCGGACCAGAGGGGGTAGGGCGGGGTTTCCGGTGGCTTGGCCGGACCGGCCGCGTGCTGCTCGCCGTCATGGTCCTGGCCGGGACGGCGCTCGCCTGCGGCTTCGGAATGTTCCTCATCTCGCTTCAACGGGTCGAGCAGGACCCCGCGCGGTCGGCCGACGCGATCGTGGTCCTGACCGGCGGGCAGCAGCGTGTGGAGGACGCCATCGCGCTGCTCGGCCGGGGCTTCGGCAAGCGATTGCTCATCACGGGCGTGAATGAGCGCACCAGCCGCGACGAGATCGCGCGTCTCAGCCCGCAGCTCGGGGACCTCGTGTCCTGCTGCGTCGACCTGGATTACCGGGCCCGCGACACGGTCGGAAACGCGGCCGAGACGCGCCGCTGGGCGCGTGACCATGGGTTTCGCTCGCTCATCGTGGTCACGTCGAATTACCACATGCCGCGGACCTTAGCCGAGCTCGAGCGCGTCCTTCCCGATGTGGCCGTCGTTCCGCACGTCATTATCGGCTCGGTTCGGGTGGAGATGTTGTGGCAGCAGCCCGGCGCTTTGCGCCTGCTCGCCGCCGAATACGCGAAGTTCCTGACCGTGAAGGTGCGGGCGCATCTCTCGGGGGCTCCCCCGGCCGTGTCGGAGCCGCATCCGTTGCGCACGGTGGCATCGCCCGCGGCGGCGCGCTAAGGGGGCGCGGCGCGGCCGGCCGGCCGCCCCGCCGGCCGCCATGCTCCTTCTGCGCTCCCTCATCTTCAACGCCGTCTTCTACCTCAATCTCGCGCTCCGCCTGATCCCGGCGATCGGAACGTTCCTGCTTCCCCGTCGTGCGATCATCCGCACCGCGCAGGCCTGGGGTCGGTCAAGCGTCTCGCTGATGGAGCGGATCGTCGGCACGAAGGCCGAGTTTCGCGGGCTCGAGAACATACCGTCGGGTGGCCTGCTCGTCGCGGCCAAGCACCATTCCTTCTGGGAGACCTTCGCGCTTCTGCCGATCTTCGATGACCCGACCTTCGTGATGAAGCGCGAGCTAAGCTGGATTCCGGTCTTCGGGTGGCTGACGACGAAAGCGGGAATGATTCCCATCGACCGGGGCGGCGGTGCGGCCGCGATCGCCAGGATGAACCGGCACGCGCTCCAGGCCGTGCGGGACGGGCGGCAGATCCTCATCTTCCCGGAGGGTACGCGCCGCTCCGCCGGCGCGGAGCCGGCCTACCGCAACGGAATCGCGCACCTGTACCGCCAGCTCGGGGTCCCGTGCCTTCCCGTCGCGCTGAACTCGGGTGCGTTCTGGCCGCGGCGGAGCTTCCTGCGGCGGCCGGGTACGATCGTGGTGGAGATCCTGCCGCCCATTCAGCCCGGGCTCGAGCGCGAGGCATTCATGCGCGAGCTGCAGGACCGCATCGAGACCGCGACGAACCGGCTCCTGGACGAGGCTCGAGCCGCGAACGGCCGCTAAGCCGATCAACGACGGCCTTGACGCAACCGGCGACCGTTCCCATAC
>JAFAPJ010000507.1 GCA_019247255.1 Methylobacteriaceae bacterium
CCCGACCTCGGTGCAGCCGAGGATCACGCAATCGGCCCCGCCCCGCACGAGCCGGGCCGCGACCGCGACGTACTCGGCGCGCGACGCCTCGGTCACGAGGCCGCGGCAGAGCTCGTCGTAGATGATGGCGTGAACGCGCGCACGATCGTCCGCTGCGGGGATCACGACGTCGAGGCCGAACCGCTTCCGCAGCCGCTCCGCGTAGAAGGGCTGCTCCATAGTGAAGGCCGTCGCGATGAGGCCCGGCCGGCTCAAGCCCGCCCGCGTGATCGCCTCGCCGGTCGCGTCCGCGATGTGGAGCACGGAGAGGCGCGTCGCGGCCTCCACCTGGCCGATCACCTTGTGCATGGTGTTGGCGGAAACGAGCACCATCTCGGCCCCGGCGCGTTCGAGGTCGCGCGCCGCCGCCGCCAGGATGGCGCCGGCCTCCTCCCAGCGACCCTCCGCCTGAAGCGCCGCGATCGGCGCGAAGTCGAGGGAGCGGAGCACGAGGTCGGCCGAGTGGAGACCGCCGAGCTGCCGGCGGACGGCCGCGTTCAGCGCCGCGTAATAGAGCGCGGTCGATTCCGCGCTCATGCCGCCGATGATGCCGATCCGACGCATCCTGCCCGCCTCCCCTACTCGGCCGCCTGCAGGGCCGGCTCGGCCGTCTGCAGGGCCGAGCACTCGGCCATCACGCGCGAGGCCCGCGCGATCGGGTTCGTCAGGAAGAAGTCGGTCACGGGCGAGACGAACGCGGCCCCGCCGACCTCCCCCCGTCCGCCCGCGAGCGTCGCGAGCGCGGCCGCACCGTCGGCCGGGTTAATTTCTTCGAGGCGCGCCAGATGCGGATGCGCCGCGTAGAGCTGCCGGCGGAGCGCCGCGAGGTTGTCGAAGGGCAGCCGCCGGCCGAAGACGTCCGACAGCGCGCGCAGAATCGCCCAATCCTCCCGGGCGTCGCCCGGCGGGAACACGGCGCGGTTCGTCATCTGCGGCCGGCCCTCGAGATTGACGAAGGTCGCGGACTTCTCCGTGTAGGCCGCCCCCGGCAGGATCACGTCGGCGCGGTGCGCGCCGCGGTCGCCATGCGTGCCCTGGTAGATCACGAAGGCGCCGGGCGCGATCTCGATCTCGTCCGCTCCGAGGTTGAACAGCACGTCGACCGTGCCGGGCGTCGCCATCTCGAGCGCGGTCAACCCGCCCTCCCCCGGCACGAAGCCGATATCGAGCGCGCCGACCCGCGAGGCCGCGTTCTGGAGGACGCCGAAGCCGCTCCAACCCTCGGCAAACGCGCCGACGTCGCGCGCGAGCGAGGCCGCGAGCGCGAGGAGCGCCGCGCCGTCCGGCCGGGCGGCGACACCCGCGCCGACGAGCACGATCGGCTTGGCGGCAGCTTTCAGCCGGTCGAGGAACGGGACCCGGCCGGCCGCAAGCTCGGACAGGGTCTCGGGCCCGGCGCCGAGATACTCGTAGGGGTAGGTCAGGTCGACCCGCGGCCCGATCGCAGCGATGGGCAGGGGCGAGAGGCGCCAGCGCTTGCGGATGCGCGCGTTCAGGAGCGACGCCTCGAAGCGCGGGTTCGACCCGACGAGGAGGATCGCATCCGCCTCCTCGATCCCGGCGATCGTCGGGTTGAAGACGTAGGCCGCACGGCCCATCGACGGGTGGAGAACGGACCCGTCCTGCCGGGCGTCGAGGTTCGGCGAGCCGAGCTTCTCCATGAGGAGCTTCAGCGCGAACAGGTCCTCGACGGGGGCGAGGTCGCCCGCGATCGCGCCGATGCGGTGCGGGTCGAGGCCCTTCACCCGTGCCGCGATCGCCGCGAAGGCTTCGCCCCAGGAGGCCGGGCGCAGGCGCCCGCCCTCGCGCACGAAGGCTCGGTCGAGCCGCTGAAGCCGCAGCCCGTCGACATGCTGGCGCGTCTTGTCCGAGATCCATTCCTCGTTGATCGCCTCGTTGACCCGCGGCAGGACGCGCATCACCTCGCGGCCGCGCGCGTCGACCCTGATGTTCGAGCCGACCGCGTCCATGACATCGACGGACGCCGTCTTCGTCAGCTCCCAGGGCCGCACGTTGAAGGCCTGCGGCTTATGCGTCAGCGCGCCGACCGGGCAGAGGTCGGCCGTGTTCGCCTGGAGCTCCGAGCCCATCGCGTGCTCGAGATAGGTCGTGATCTCCATGTCCTCGCCGCGCCCCGTCGCGCCAAGATCCGGCACGCCCGCGACCTCGGCCAGGAAGCGCACGCAGCGGGTGCAATGGATGCATCGGTTCATGGATGTCTTGACGAGCGGCCCGATATACTTGTCGTGCACGGCGCGCTTGTTCTCATGGAAGCGCGAGGTGTCGACACCGTAGGCCATCGCCTGGTCCTGGAGGTCGCATTCGCCGCCCTGGTCGCAGATCGGGCAATCGAGCGGGTGGTTGATGAGGAGGAACTCCATCACCCCCTCCCTGGCCTTCTTCACCATGGCCGACTTGGTGACGACGGTCGGCGGCTCGCCGTTCGGGCCCGGGCGGCAATCGCGCACGCCCCAGGCGCAGGAGGCGACGGGCTTCGGCGCGCCCTTCAGCTCGACGAGGCACATCCGGCAATTGCCGGCGATCGAGAGCCGCTCGTGGAAGCAGAAGCGCGGGATCTCGGCCCCCGCGACCTCGCAGGCCTGGAGCAGCGTGTAATCCGGCGGGACATCGACCTCGATGCCATCGACGATGAGCTTGGTCATTGTGGCATCTCGCGCTTGGCGGCCTGCGCTTCGAGCTCGCTCATCCAGGACCTCAGCTCCGAGGCACCGACGAATCTCCCGTCCTCGGTCGAGTACGTCACGGCCTCGGCGGCTTCGGTGAGAACGGCGCAGATGGCCATGGCGACCGCGCCCTCGCGCGCATCGGAGCCGAAGGTGAGCGTCAGCGCGGAGTCGTAACGGCCGACGACCTCCCGAGCGAAATCGGCGTAGGTTCCTCGGATCGTGTCCAAGCCGGCGAGACCCGCTTCGATCCCCGAATCCCGACCCCCGAACCGCGCCGGCCGGTATCCGTATCTCGACAGGTCGGAGAACGACGGACCGACCTCAAGCGGGATGCCCATCTCGGCCGCCTTCGCGTTCAGCGCGGCGGGATACGGCATGCGCTCCGCGTTGAGAGCCGTCAGGAACTCGATCGACACCCTCGCCTACTCCGCCGCCATGAGCACCGGCTCGGGCGCCGGGTTGGCCGCGTAACGGTCGATGCGACGCTCGATCTCGGGACGGAAGTGCCGGATGAGACCCTGGATC
>JAFAPJ010000512.1 GCA_019247255.1 Methylobacteriaceae bacterium
GGGCTCTCGCGCCACGCCGCGAAGAGCCCGCGCGTGAAGGCCGTGAGGTCGCCGGGCAGCGTTCCGGTCTCGGGTGGGGGCAGGCGAGCGGCGCGTTCCCGTTCGTAGACGGCGAGCAGGAGGTCCGCGCGCGTCGGCCACCAGCGATAAATCGTGGGCTTCCCGGCCCCGGCCCGGCGGGCGACCTCGTCGATCGAGAAGCCGCCGAAGCCGCGCTCGGCCAGGACGTCGCGCGCCGCCGCGACCACCGCGGCCTCCGTCGCCGGGTTGCGCTGCGCGCCGATCGAGGCGCGCCGGCCCGCTCGCTCCTCGCCCATGCGCATCGCCTAGCCGCACGAACGAGCCGTCGCAATCGCAACGCCGTACGTTCCGCGCCGTATCGATGCGTCTCGTTGAAGAACGATCCGTATCTATGCTCGGCGGCGGGAAACGGACCGTTTCCATCCGGCTTGGTTACTCAACGAGCCGTAGCGTTGGGGAGCGTTGGGGCGTGGAGCCGTTCCGATGGCCGTTGCGGCTTGCGAGGCGGTGATCTTGCGCGCGAAGAGTCACGGAACCGTTGGGGAGAGATCGGGATGGCGGGCCGCGACGGCGCGGTGCTGGAGGCCGTGGTGGTGACCCACGATTCGGCCGAGGTGCTGCCGGCCTGCCTCGCGGCGCTGGCCGCGGCCGCGGTCCCCGTGATCGTCGTCGACAATGCGAGCCGCGACGGCTGCGCGAATGTAGCGGAACGCGAGGGAGCTCGCGTCCTTCGCAACCGCCTGAACGAGGGCTACGGACGCGCGAACAACCGGGGCGTCCGCGAGACCGCCGCGCGTTTCGTGCTCATCGTGAATCCCGATCTCGTGCTCGCGCCGGGCGCCGCGGATGAGCTGCTCCGCGCGGCCGAGCGGTATCCCGATGCCGGACTTCTCGCACCGCGGATCGTCGAGCCGGACGGGCGCTTCTTCTTTCAGGCGAGGTCGCTGCTGTCCCCCTACCTCCCCAATCCTCGCGGCCGGCTCGACCCCCCGTCGGGCGATTGCTGCGCGCCGTTCCTGTCCGGAGCCTGCCTCATGGTTCCGCGCGACCTCTTCCTGGCGCTCGGCGGCTTCGACGAGCGCATCTTCCTGTTCTACGAGGACGACGACCTGTGCCGGCGCGTTGCGGACGAGGGTCTGGCGCTGGTTCACGTCCACGCGGCGGTCGCGCGCCACGCGCGGGGCCGGTCGAGCGCGCCGGCGCGGGGTCGCCTGTTCCGATCGCGCTGGCACCAGGCCTGGTCGCGCGCCTATGCCAGCCGGAAATACGGCCTTCCGGAGCCCGGCCTCGCGGTGATCGTCGTCAACCTCGCCAAGGCGGCCGCCGCGGCGCTCACGGGTCGCCGACGTCTCGTCGAGCGCTATCTTGGCTCTGCGGCCGGCGCCTGGGCCTGGCGGCGTGGGCGGAGCGCGCTTGCGCGCGAAGGTCTCGAATGAGCGGCCGGCCGCGCACGCTCGGCGAGGCCCTCACGGGGCCTCACAACGGCTTCGGGGCGCTTCGCCTCGCCCTCGCCGTCGCGGTCGTGGTGAGCCACGCGTTCAGCGTGACGACGGGCCGGGTCGCGGACGAGCCGCTGCACAGGCTAACCGGCTACACGCTCGGCGAGCACGCCGTGAACGGGTTCTTCGCGATCTCGGGCTTCCTCGTGACCATGAGCTTCACGACGCGGGGCTGGCGCGACTACGTGGTCGCCCGGCTGCTGCGGATCGGGCCGGGGCTCGTCGCGGCGACGCTCGCGGTCGCCTTCCTGCTCGGCCCCATCCTGACAGCATTGCCGCCGGGCGCCTACTTCGCGAGTACCGACCTGTGGCGCTTCGTCCTGCGCACGCTGACGACGTTCAAGAGCAGCGCCGCGCTGCCCGGGCTCTTCACCGGGAACCCCTTCACGTTCCCGATGGGCACGGTGTGGACGCTGAAATACGAGACGCTCTGCTACGCGGGCGTGCTCGCGGCGGGGCTCGCGGGCGTCCTTGCGCGGCGCGGCGCGGCGCTGGCGCTCGCCTTCGCGCTGTTCTTGGCGCTGATCGCGGCGGGCTTCGTCGGGCCGCCGCCGACGGCTCTCAGGCTCGCTTTCCTGTTCGCGGCGGGAGCGGCGCTCTATCTCTGGCGGGACCGCGTGCCCGTCTTGCCCTGGCCGAGCCTCGCGCTTCTGGCCGCTTCCCTGGTCCTTTCAGGGACGGAGCTCTATCCGGCGCTGCTCTTCGCGGGATCGGCGCTCGCGGTCATCACGCTCGCCTTCGCGCCGGCCCTTGCGCGGCCGAGCCTCGCGCTTCGCCGCGACCTCTCCTACGGCACCTATCTCTACGGCTGGCCGATCCAGCAGAGCCTCCGGCAGCTCTGGCCGGGAGCCGACCCGCTGACGCTGCTGGTCCCGTCGCTCGCCCTGACCCTCGTCATGGCCGCGCTGTCCTGGCAATTGGTCGAGGCGCCCGCGCTCGCGCTCAAGGGGCGCCTCCTCCGGGCGGCTCCGGCCTCGGCGCCCCGCCCCGCCACGCCCTGACGGCCTCGACGAGGGCCGCGGGATCGCCGGCCGAGAGCAGCGGGACGAGCCCCGCGAGGGCGGCATCCGGCAGATCCCACCAGGCGGTCTCGAGAAGGGCGGCGACGACCGGCTCCGGAAAGCGCAGACGCACGATCTTCGCGGGGTTGCCGGCCGCGATCGCGTAGGGCGGCACGTCCCGGGTCACGACGGCGCGGGCCGCGACCACGGCCCCATGGCCGATCGTGACGCCCGACAGGATCGTCGCGCCCGATCCGAGCCACACGTCGGAGCCGATCGCCACGTCGCCGCGCGTCGCGTGGTAGCCGTCGCCGAGCCGCTCCGCGCCCGGCCAGGCGTCGGGGAACGCCGCGAAGGGAAAGGTCGAGACCCAATCCACCCGATGGTCGCCGCCCAGGAAGATCTCGACCTTGTCGGCGATCGAGCAGAAGCGCCCGACCGTGAGCTTCGCGCCGCGTTCGGGAAAGCGGACCTTCGGACGGCCATAGGAATGCGCCCCGATCGCGAACCCGTAGCGCGCCGACAGCCGGGCGAGGTGCAGGGCGGTCTGATTGCGCGGATTGCGCGGGTTGCGGATGGCCTGGAGAAGCCGCATCAGGGCAGGCATCCGGTCGCGTCGGGAGGCGTCATGGCGGACATCACGGACGACCTGCGGTCGGGAGCGTTGTTCTACCACCGCCATCCGCGGCCCGGGAAACTCGAGATCCAGCCGACGAAGCCGCTCGGCAACCAGCGCGACCTCGCGCTCGCCTACACGCCCGGCGTCGCGATCGCCTGCACGGCGATCGCCGAGGATCCGACCGAGGCCGCGAACCTCACCTCACGGCAGAACCTCGTCGCGGTCGTGTCGAACGGCACCGCGGTGCTCGGCCTCGGCAATATCGGGCCGCTCGCCGCGAAACCCGTGATGGAGGGCAAGGCCGTCCTCTTCAAGAAGTTCGCGGGCATCGACGTCTTCGACATCGAGGTCGCGGAAACGGACGTCGCCCGTCTCGTCGACGTCGTGGCGGCGCTGGAGCCGACCTTCGGGGGCATCAACCTCGAGGACATCAAGGCGCCCGAATGCTTCGAGGTCGAGGAGCAGCTGAAGGCCCGGATGTCGATCCCGGTCTTCCACGACGACCAGCACGGCACCGCGATCATCGTAGGCGCGGCCGTCGTCAACGCGCTCGAGCTCTCCGGCAAGCGCATCGGCGAGGTGAAGGTCGTGACCTCGGGGGCCGGCGCCGCCGCGCTCGCGACGCTGAACCTTCTCGTGACGCTCGGCGTCCGCCGCGAGAACATCTGGGTGACGGATATCGAGGGCGTCGTCTACGAGGGCCGCCCCGCGCTCATGGACCGCTGGAAGGCGGTCTACGCGCAGCCGACCGAGAAGCGGACGCTCGCCGAGGTGATCGAGGGCGCGGACGTCTTCATCGGCCTCTCGGCCGCGGGCGTCCTGAAGCCCGAGCTTCTCGCCCGCATGGCGCCGACGCCGCTCGTGATGGCGCTCGCCAATCCGACGCCGGAGATCATGCCGGAGGCCGCCCGCGCCGCGCGGCCGGACGCGCTCATCTGCACGGGACGGTCCGACTTCCCGAACCAGGTCAACAACGTCCTGTGCTTCCCCTACATCTTCCGGGGCGCGCTCGACGTCGGGGCCTCGACGATCAACGAGGCCATGAAGGCCGCGGCCGTCACGGCGATCGCGGCCCTCGCCCGCGAGGCGCCGTCCGACGTCGTGGCGCGGGCCTATGGCGGGGAAGCGCATCCCTTCGGCCCCGATTCGCTCATCCCGAGCCCCTTCGACCCGCGGCTGATCCTGCGGATCGCGCCCGCCGTGGCGCGGGCCGCGATCGAGACGGGCGTCGCCGCGCGCCCGCTCGCGGACCTGCGCGCCTACGCGGATTCGCTCGGCCGCTTCGTGTACCGCTCGGGCTTCCTCATGAAGCCGATCTTTGCCAGCGCGAAGGAGATGCCGAAGCGCGTCATCTACGCGGAAGGCGAGGACGAGCGCGTGCTTCGGGCCGTCCAGGCGGT
The DNA here is from genome assembly GCA_019247255.1 of Methylobacteriaceae bacterium. GTDB lineage: Bacteria > Pseudomonadota > Alphaproteobacteria > Rhizobiales > Beijerinckiaceae > Enterovirga. The sequence continues at coordinate 4,541 of JAFAPJ010000512.1, forward strand.
GGTCGAGGAAGGGCTCGCGAAACCGATCATCATCGGGCGCCCCGCCGTGGTCGAAAGCCGGCTGAAGCGCTTCGGGCTCTCGATGGCGATCGGGCGCGACGTCGAGCTCGTCAATCCCGAGGACGACCCGCGCTACCGCGACTACGTCGCGACCTTCCTCCAGGCAGCCGGCCGCAAGGGCATCACGCCGGACGCTGCCCGGACGCTCGTGCGGACGAACGCGACCGTCATCGGGGCGCTCGCGGTGCGCCGGGGCGACGCGGACGCGCTCATCTGCGGGCTCGAAGGGCGCTTCCGCTCGAACCTGCGCCACATCACCTCCATCCTCGGCCTCGCGCCCGGCGTCCGGCAGGCGGCCGCTATGAGCCTTCTCATCACGAATACCGGGCCGGTCTTCATCGCGG
>JAFAPJ010000523.1 GCA_019247255.1 Methylobacteriaceae bacterium
ATGAAGGATCGCCCTGGCGCGACGAGCTGCCGACCGGCTCCGCTCCTCAACACCGCGGAGGCACGATGACGGCGCGGCTGGGTCAGACGCGATCTCCGCTCGCGCGCAGGTCGCGTTGCGCGAGCGCTGCGGCGACCGCGGCGACGAGCAGCCCCACGGACGTCCAGAGCCCGGCCGACAGGCCGCGCCAAGCGTCCGTGACGGCTCCGACGGCCACGGGTCCGACCGTCTGACCTAAGCTGAACGCGATCGTGAGTCGGCCGATGGCGGACGGCCAGGCGCCCGGGGCGTAGTTGCGGCGCACGAAGGCCGTCGTGGACGCCACGACCGAGAAGAAGGCGCAGCCGAAGACCGCAGCGGAGACGATCAGGGTGGCGAGACCGCCCCGAGCGAGCGGCAAGGCAGCCCCGAGCGCCGTGACCGCCGTGAGGATGGCGAAGGCTCGGCCGTGCAGGCCCGTGCGAAGCACCCCGGCCCAGAGCCAGGGTGAGGCCATCGTGGCAATCCCAATGGTCGCCCAGAACGCGGCCTGTAACCCGGGTCCCGCGCCGGTCTCCTGCACGAAGGCCAGCATGAAGGTCATGTAGGCGATGTAGCCGGCGCCGAAGAGCGTGTAGGCCAGGAGGAAGGCCGTCATGGCGCCCGTCCGGACGGGCTCCGCCGCGTTCGCGCCCCCGACCTGCCCGCGCGGCGCGGCGAGGCCCACGGCCGCCGCCATAGGCAGGGCGAGCGCGCCGAAGACGAGCCATGCCGCGGGCCAGGAGCCGGCGCCGAGCTTCGCCAGCAAGAACGGGGTGACGAGACCGGACAGGAGGATTCCGATCCCGGCACCGCCGTAGAAGAGCCCGATCAGAAAGGACGCGCGGCGCCCGTGGCGCCCGGCGATCCCGGTCGCCAGCACGCCCCCGGCGATGAACGCGAAAGCGCCGCCCACACCGGCGCCCGCTCGCGTCAAGCCGAGCACCGGGAAGGTGCGGACCAGGCCCGAGGCGAAGAGCGTGAGAAGGCAGGTGGCGACGCCGCAGACGAGAACGGGCGTCGCCCCGAACCGACGGATCGCCGGGGCGGCCAGGACAGCGCCCGTGAGATAGCCGGCGGCGTTCACGGCGTTCATCGCACCCGCCTCGACGAAGCTCCAGCCGAGATCGGCGCGCATGTCCGGCAGGACGAGAGCGTAGGCGAACCGACCGATACCCAAACCCAGCGCGGGCGCGAGCGCCAGGGCCGCGATCCGCCAAGCGGCAGCCCGGAAGGTGTCGCGCCAGGGGACGTCTTCCATCGGAGTCGCCATCTCAGTTCGTTTGTCGAACTGAACGGTAGCCGCTTCAGTTCGAAAAGCAAACCGTGCTAAATCGGAGCGATGCCGCCAGTCCGCTCACCTGCGCCGGATCCGGTCACGCGCGCGCCCGTACCGCTCGACGCCTGCGCCCTCGCGCGCGCCATCGACGTCATCGGGGACGCCTGGACCCTACTCATCCTGCGGGAGGCGCTCTGCGGGGTGGAGCGGTTCGACGCCATGCAGGCCGATCTCGGCATCCCGCGCTCGGTCCTGGCCGCCCGGCTCGCCCGCATGGTCGAGCAGGGGCTTCTCGAGAGGCGGACCTATCGCGATCCCGGCCGGCGCGGGCGCCCCGCCTATCGCCTGACCGAGAAAGGACGAGGGCTCGTGCCGGCGCTCGCGGCACTGCGCCAATGGTCCCGCACGCATCTCGCGCACGGGCCGTCCCTGCTTTCGCTCGTCGATCACGACGGCGTCTGCGTCGAGACCCGCCTCGTGCGGGCCGACGGACAAGCCGTCGAGGATCTCACCGCGATCCGCGCGCGAGCCGGTCCGCCGGTCGGCTGACCGCCGCAGCGCTGTCGGCTCAGTCCTCCGCGATCCGCACCACCACCTTGCCGATCACGCCGCCGCTCTCCGCCGCCTCGAAGGCTTCGGCGAAGCGCGCCAGCGGGAAGCTGCGCGTCGGGGCGGCCTGGATGACGCCCGAATCGAGATCCGCCGCCAGCCGCTCGAGGTCCGCCGTCTGCGCGGCCGTCATGGCGAAGACGTGCTTGTGGTGGCGGAACGGGTTCGCGATCGAGTTGCCGATGAGCGCGGCCGGGCTCGGTGAGAAGTCGACGTAGCGCCCGCCGTCGCCGAGCAGGCGCTCGGCCTCCGCGAAGGGCAGCCGCCCGCTGAGCTCCAGGATCGCCCGGAAGCTTCCCTCGGCGCCGACCGGATCGCCCCGGCGGTAATCGACGACGCGGTCCGCCCCGAAGGCGCGCGCGGTCGCGACGCCGTCCGTCCCGCAGACACCGGTCATGCGCGCGCCCATGGACCGGCCGATCTGGAGCGCGAACAGGCCGACGCCGCCCGTGCAACCGTTCACCAGGATCGCGTCGCCCGGCTGCGCCGTCACGATGTCCCGCAGCGCCTGGAGGGCCGCGACCGCGACGGTCGGCACGCCCGCCGCGACCGCGTGGTCGAGCGTCGCGGGCTTTTGGGCGATCGCGGTCGCGCGCACGAGGATGCGCTCCGCGAACGCGCCCTCGCTCATGCTGCGGGCGGCGCCGAACACCGCATCGCCGGGCTTGAACCCGGTCACCCCGCTGCCGACCGCCTCGACGATCCCGGAGAAATCGAGCCCGGGGCGCTTCGGGAAGCCCCGGCCGGCGACGAGCTTCAGCTCGCCCCGCCGGACCTTCCCGTCGACCGGGTTGACCGATGTTGCCTGCACGCGGACCCGGACCTCGCCCGCGCCGGGCGGCCCCGGATCGGCGATCTCGTCGAGGAACATGACGTCGCGCGAGCCATAGGCTCGATAGATCACGGCCTTCGTGCCGGGACC
>JAFAPJ010000070.1 GCA_019247255.1 Methylobacteriaceae bacterium
TGGGCGCCCGGCCATCGGGGCGGCGAGTCGGAGGAGATCATCGGCCGCTGGATGAAGGCGCGCGGCAGCCGCTCGCGCGTGATCCTCGCCACCAAAGTCGGCATGGACATGGGCGAGGGCCGGGTCGGCCTGAAGCCGGCCTATATCGCGCAGGCGGTCGAGGCCTCGCTGCGCCGCCTGCAGACGGATCATATCGACCTCTACCAGTCGCATCAGGACGATCCCGCGACTCCGCAGGCCGACACGCTCGGCGCCTTCGGCCGGCTCATCGAGGCCGGTAAGGTTCGGGTGATCGGCGCCTCGAACTTCTCGGCCGAGCGGCTGGCGGAGGCGCTCCGGCTCGCCGAGACCGGCCTGCCGCGCTACGAGAGCCTGCAGCCCGAATACAATCTCGCGGTCCGCGAACCCTTCGAGAGCGCGGTCGAACGCGTCTGCCGCGAGAACGAGGTCGGGGTCATCACCTACTTCTCGCTCGCGGCGGGCTTCCTCACGGGCAAGTACCGGTCGGAGGCGGATCTCGGGAAGTCGCCGCGCGGCGGGCGCGGGATGGGCAAGTACCTGACGCAGCGCGGCCTGCGCATCCTGGCGGCGCTCGACGCGGTCGCGGCCGAGACGGGCGCGGCGCCGGCCTCCGTGGCGCTCGCTTGGCTCATCGCGCGCCCGGTCGTGACGGCGCCCATCGCGAGCGCGACCTCCCTCGACCAGCTCGAGACGCTCGTGGCCGCGACGCAGCTCACGCTCACGGCGGACCAGATCGCGCGGCTGGATGCGGCAAGCCGCCCGGACGAGGCCTGACCGGGGCGCTTTCCGAGCCTTGCGCCCCGGCGCCGTTCGGTCCACTTGGCCCGCCCGGGGAGAGGTAGCTCGATGGAACTCGCGCGAAACCGGTTCAAGCACGCGCTCGCGGCGGGCGAGCTCCAGGTCGGCCTCTGGTGCAGCCTCTGCTCGAACATCGTGGTCGATGTCGTCTCGGATTCGGGGTTCGACTGGCTCCTTCTCGACACGGAACATTCGCCGAACGAGCTGCCGAACGTCCTGTCCCAGCTTCAGGCCTCCCGGAGCGGCACCGCGACCCCGATCGTCCGGCCGGCCTGGAACGACGCCGTCCTGATCAAGCGCTTCCTGGACATCGGGGCGCAATCGCTGCTCATCCCCTTCGTGCAGAACGTCGAAGAGGCCCGCCAGGCAGTCGCGGCGACGCGCTACCCGCCCGCGGGCCTGCGCGGCATCACGACGAGCGGCCGCGCCGCCCGCTACGGGCGGGTCGGCGATTACCTCCGCACCGCGCACGAGGAGATCTGCCTCCTGGTCCAAGTCGAGACCGGCTCGGCCCTCGAGCAGATCGACGCCATCGCGAGCGTCGACGGCGTCGACGGCGTCTTCATCGGGCCGTCGGACCTGTCCGCGTCGCTCGGGCGGATCGGGGAGCCTGGCCATCCCGAGGTCCAGGACGCGATCAAGCACGCGATCGATCGCCTGCAAGCGGTCGGGAAGCCCGGCGGGATCCTGACCGCGCGGCCGGAGGAAGCGGACCGCTACATCCAGTGGGGCTACCGCTTCGTCGCGGTCGGGTCGGATCTCGGCTGCCTGACCCGCAGCGCCGACGCGCTCGCGGCCCGCTTCAAGACCAAGTCGGCCTGATCCGGCGCCACCAGGGAGGACGCCCGTGCCGGGTCTCTATTTCGACGAGCTGCAGGTCGGCCAGATGTTTCAGCATCCGATCCGCCGCACCATCACCGAGACCGACAACGTCTGGTTCTCGGCCATCACGCATAATCCGGCGCGCCTCCACCTCGACGAGGAATATTGCCGGACCGAGACGGAATACGGTCAGCGGATCGTCAACAGCTGCTTCACGCTCGCCCTGATGGTCGGGATCTCGGTCAATGACACGACGCTCGGCACGGCGATCGCGAATCTCGGCTGGGACGAGGTGCGCTTCCCGAAGCCGCTCTTCCATGGCGACACGGTGAGGATCGAGACGGAGGTAGTGGAGCTGCGCGAATCGCGCTCCCGCCCGGAGGCCGGGATCGTCACCTTCCTGCACCGCGCCTACAACCAGCACGGCGAGCTCGTGGCGCAGTGCCGTCGCTCGGGCCTGCAGCGCAAGAAGCCCGTCGCCTGAGCGCGTCCCGCTCGGAATCGCTTGGTCGCGTGCGTGGGCGCACCGCGCTGCATCGTCCGTTCGTTTGGCCACGCGGAAGCTCTTGCAACATTCTCCCGGCGGGTGACTGATACGAGCCGTCGCCGCTCAGCTCGGCGGCTCACCCGGCGGATAGGTCACATGGCGCCGCTCAGGCCGTTGCTTCTCGCGACCGCTCTCGTCCTGGCGGGCGGGCCGGCGGGCGCGCAGAGCTTCGATTGCAGCAAGGCGAAGGGCGCCGTCGAGGCTGCGATCTGCGCCAATCCGGCGTTGGCCGAGCAGGATCGGGCCCTCCTCGACGCTTATCGTGCGGCGCTCGCCCGCGACCCGGCCCGGGCCGAGACGATCCGGGCGGAGCAGCGAAGCTGGGCGGCGAACCGCGAGGCGGTCTGCGCCTCCAAGGGCGAGCCGCCGCCGCGGATCGCGGCCTGCCTCGCCGGACTGTACCGGACGCGGCTCGGCACGCTCGCGGCGTCGGCCGTTCCGCCCGCTCCGGCGGGCACACCCGCTCCGCCCGCGCGACCGGCTGCCGCCGGCGGCGTCCCGGGCCTCGCGGCCGGCATCCCGGGTCCGGGGAGGCCGGCCGTGGCGCCGTCCCCTGCGACCCCGCCGCGTCCGGTCCTGGTCGGGACGCCGGTGCCGCCGCTTCCCGTCCCGCCGTTGCCAGCCCTGCCGCCGCGCGACCCGGACCCGGCCGCCCGGCTCGACCGTGACGCCGTCGCGGCGGCGGGTCGGAGCGACGCTCTCCTCACGGTGACGAGCCCGGGCCGCTTCGCGATCCGGGCCGAGAGCCGCACGGGTGTCTCGCTCCAGCTCGTCGACATGATCGCGGGTCCCGGCGACGAAGCGGGCGCGCCGGGCGTCAAGGACGGGCGCGTCGACGCGCTGCTCGATCGCGGCACCTACAAGCTGCGCGTGACGGGGGCGGCGAAAGCCGAGGGGGAGGCGAAGCTCCGGGTCGAGCCGTTCCTGGCCGCGGGCGAGGCCTCGACCTCGCTCCTGCGGGGCGGGCAGGCCTCGACGACCCTCGCGGATCGCCAGAGCCGCTCCTTCTGGGTGGCGGTCGGGGCGTCGGGCCGGGTGGCGGTCGAGGCGGCGGGCCGGAGCCTCGGCGACCTGCGGCTGTGGCGCAACGGACGCGACCTCGCCGACCTGGCGACCCGGCTCGACCGGGTGACGCCCGCCACCGGACATCCGCTCACGCGCGCCCGGATCGAAGGCGAGGTGGAGCGCGGTCTCTACCTCGCGACGGCTTATGGCGGGCCGAAGCTCACCTGGACGGATGGCGATCCGGGCGAGCCGCTCCATCTCCGGGTCGGCGCGCCCGAGGCGCTGGCCGGCTTGGTCGAGGGCACGGTCGGTCCGAGCGGCACCGCGCTGTTCGCGGCGCCGAGCGGCGCCGCCTCGGTGCGGCTCGAGCTGCCGGAGCCCGCGGCCGCCACGCTGCGCGCCCGCCGCGGCGCGGACACGAGGGTCGCGACCCTCACGAAGACGAGCCGCGAGCCGCATCTCGCCCTCGCGCTCCCGGGCGGGACGGGGCCGGCGAGCCTCGAAGTCACGGCCGCGCAGGGGCAGCCTTTCCGCCTCCAGGCGCTCGATCCCGGTGCCTCGCGGCGGGTCAGCGGCGCCGGCCCGCATTGGATCGCGGTCGACGTCGCGGGCGTCGGCGGCGACGAGGTGCCGGCGACCGTGCTCCTCGCTCAGAGCGATGCCCGCGCGGCGCGCGTCATCGCCGGCAACGCACCGAAGATCGGCCCGGGCCAGGGCTGGCGAACCAAGTTCAACCTGCGCGGCCCGACGACGCTCCTCGTCGAGGTGACGGGAGCCGGGCCGATCGCGGTCGGGCTCAACGGCCCGCGCTCGAGCGTCTCCTTCGCGCCGCTTCTCGGCTCGCGCACCCCGCGCGCCGACGGGAGGACGCCGCGCTTCGACATGGAGCCCGGCTGGTACACGATGAAGATCGACCCGGTCGCCGGCGCGTCCGGGATCGCCGACCTGACGCTCGCGCCGCCCGGAATGGGCGTCGAACTCCCGGCCCGGCAACCACCGCGGGCTTCGGTCACCCTCGGCGTCCAAGTCCTCGACCGCACCGCGAACTACCAGGTTTTCACCAACGCGGCGCCGGGGCTCGCTCTCGCGCCCGTCGCGCGGCCTCTCCCGCTCGACCTCGAGAAGGGCGCGCTCGCGCTCGACCAAGCGGCCGGCCAGGCGCTCGAGCTGCCGATCCGATGGTCCGCCCGCGGCGGCATCAGCGCGCTCGCGCCGAACGGCATCCCGATCGAGGCAACGCTCGCGTATGAGGCCGCGAGCCCCGCGGGCCGGACCGCGACGCTCATCCTCCCCGCGCCCGACAAGGCGCGCGCCGTCATCCTCGCCTGGTCGGATCCGCTCGGCGCGGCGAGCGAGGTCACGCCGATTCCCGCACCGACCGAGCTGCCGACGGTCGTGGCCGGGAACCCTCGCTTCTTCAATCTCGCCCGGGGCGAGCGGACGAGCTTCACGGTCGACGTGCCCGAGGGCGGACTGTACCGGGTCGAGACGCTCGGCCGGCTGCGCACGGCGCTCACGGTCGCAACCTCCTTCCTGCCCGCCCTCGACAAGGCGGAGGCGAACGGGGCGGGCGAGAACGCGCTCGCCCAAACCTACCTGCGCGCCGGCCGCTACCGCGTCGTGGTCGGAGCCAGCGAATCCGCGGGTCGGGTCGGGCTCACGGCACGTCCGGCCGAGCTGCCGGAGGCCGGGCGCCTCCTGCCCGGCACGAGCGGGCGCGCGACGCTCGCCGACGGGCGCGGGATCGTGTTCCCGCTCGAGATTACGGACGCCGGACGCTACCGGATCGAGCTCTTCGCGCTGGGCGAGCCCTTCCGGGCCCGGATCGAGGACCATGAGGGCTGGCCGCTCACCGCGCCCGGGCCGCTCACCAGCCTCGAGCGCCGCTTCGAGCCCGGCCGCTACCGCCTCGTCGTCCTGCCCGGCACGGTCGAGGCCCGGGCGGTCGCGCGGCTGACACGGATCGAGCCGGCGCCCGAACTCGCCGGCCACGGGCCGCATCCGCTTTCCTTTGACGGCGAGGTCGCCTTTCAATGGCGCGAGCCGGCCTCCTTAGGCGAACCGCGCCACCCGGACGGCTGGACCTTCCGGCTCGCGTCCCCGGCCGAGGTCACGTTGCGGCTCGGCGAAGGGATGGCGGGCGACCTTCGGCGCGAGGGGGAGGCCGAGCCGGTCGCACGGATCGTCGGCAAGCCAGGCTTCGCGGGTCGCCTGCCCGCCGGCCGCTACCTCCTCGAAGCCAGGGCGCTCGGACGTAACGATCGTCTCGACTACACGGTCGCGCTCGCCGCGAGCGAGATCCAGCCCGGCGTGCCGCGCCGGGTGGAGCTGCCCGCCACGATTTCCTTCGCGGTCGCGGAGGATCGCGTCGTCACGCTCACGACCTTTGGCCGGACCGACCTAAAGGGCGTGCTCAAGGACCAGGACGGGCGCGTGATCGAACGCCTGACGGACCGGGCCGACGACTGGAATATCGGTCTCTCCCGCCGGCTCGCGGCGGGCAGCTACCGGCTGGAGCTCTCGGCCGTGCAGCCGAAGGCGAAGCCGAAGCCCGAGGAGGCCGAGTCCGCGTCCAACGACGAGTCGGGCGACGATCCGGAAAGCCCCGAGGGCGCCGACGAGGCTGCCGCAGAGGGCGCCGGGAGCGATGCGCAGCCCGGCGCCGATGCCGCCGACGCGCCTGCGGCCGCCGAGGCGTCGCCGGAGGTCGCGGACAGCGAGGCGCCCGCGGACGATCGCGTCGAGGTCCGGCTCGCGCTGCCGGACGCGGCCGAGATGCCGGGACTCCCGGCCGACGGCGTGAGCGTCGCGGAAGGCGGCGCGGTCCATCTCGCGCCCGTCCCGTCCGCGGAGGCCGGGACGCTCCTTCTCGCCGCCGCGCGGTCGAGCCAGGAGATCGTGCTCGCGCTGGAACGCCGCGAGCCCGGCGGACGCTGGACCGTCGTCGGAACGTCGCGCGGGCTCGCGCCCCTCGTTGCGGCGACCGCCGACGGCGATGCCTCCCGCCCGTGGCGCCTCGCGGCTTGGGCGGTCGATGGCGGCCCGGCCCGCATCGCGCTCGCGCTACGAACCGTCCGGCGCGACTCCGTGCCGGCCGATGCTGTGGCGCTCGCCCCCGTGCCGCTCGGCGAGGTGGCGGAGGACGTGCGGGTCGCGCTCGCGGCCGCGCCGGCTTCGGGCGTCCTGAGCCTCGCCGAGGCGCCGGCCGGCCTCCTCGAAGGCTCCGCCGCGGGGCGAGCCCTCGCGCCGGCGGAGCCCGTGCTCGTACCGCAATCGGAGGCCGTCTGGCTCGTCGCGCGCGGGCCTGCGCGCTCGCTCAAGCTGGCGGCAGCGCCGCTCCCGACCGCGCCTGTCGCCCTGACGGTGCCGGCCGGCGGCCGCGCCGTGCTTCCCCACTCCGCGCCGCCCGACGGCAGGATCCGGGTGTGGCGCGCCGCATCCGCCTTCGGCCAGCCCGGCCTCGAGGCGGGCCGCGGGATGGGCCTTGCGGCGGGGAGCGCCGTCGCGGTCGCCGGGGATGCCCCGCTTCGCGCCTGGAACGCGGAAGGCGACGTTCCCCTGTCTCTGCGGCTCGTCGCGCGGGATCTCGCGCTCGCCCCCGAGAAGCCGGCCTCCGACGAGGTCGCGCTCTCGGTCGCCGCCGGCACTGCACAGCCTTTGCGGCTCGCGGCTGGCCGGAAGCGCCTCCGGCTCGACCTCGCGCCCGGCACTGTGGTGGCGCTCGCCGGGCCGGGCGGCGCGCCCGCGACGGTGTTCGCGGACCGGGAGGCGGTCAGCCGGACGCTGGAAGGCGAATGGACGAGCCTCGTCCTCGCGAACCTCGGCGCCTCCGCGCAGCCGGTCCGGGCGAGCGTCGCGCCGTCAGCGGCCGACCACCTGGCGCTCGGCCCGGAGACGGTCGTGAAGCGCTTTTTCGGCGCGGCCGGCTCGCTTTCCTTGCCGGTCGACGCCAGACCCGGCGACCGGCTCGTCGCGGTCGGCGCCGAGGTCAGCTTCCTGGGCCAGGACGGGCAGGTGCTCCGGGGCAGGTCGCTGGCGCTCGCGGGGCCGGGCGAGGCGATCCTCGACCATCCGCCCGGGCTCGTCGCGCTCTGGATCGAGCGGGCCGGCGCGTCTCCCTGGCCCAAGGCCGAGCCGCGCTCGGTCGAGCTGCCATCCGTGACGAAGCTGGACGGCCCCGCGATGACGCTCGCCCTCGCCCCGCCCGTTCCTGTCTTGCTCCATGCCCGCACCAGCGCACCCGCGATCCTGCGGCTCGATGGGGGCGAGCCCGCGGTCTTTCCGGCCGGTGCCGAGCTGCATCGTCTGATCCCCGCCGGTCGCAGCGAGCTCAGGCTCGATTCTCCGCATGACGGTCCGCTCGCCGGCGCACTCGAGCTCACCGCGACGCCCGTCACCCCCATGCGGGACGGTGTCGGCGAGGCGGTCGCGCTCGCGCCCGGCGGGACTGCGCTCTTCGCCTTCGAGCTTTCAAGGCGCGGCCCGGTCGGCATTGGCATCCGGGCCGAGCCCGATGTGGCGGCCGTCCGGCTGCTCGATGCCGGCGGCCGGGAGCTCGGCCGCGGGATCGCGCAGCTGCATACGCTCGACCCTGGCCGCTATCTCCTGGAGGCCAGCCTCCCGGCGGACGGCCGCACCGCGACCCTCCGGCCGGCCGTGATCGGCATCGCGCCCCCGCCGAGCGGCCCGCCGCCCGACGTCGTCGCCCGATATCTCGAGCTCGTCGGGCTCGCCCCGACCGCGCCCTCCCGCTGAGGACCTCGCCGATGCGATCCGCCGCAGCCCTCCTGATCGCCGCTTCTCTCGCTCTCGCCGCCGGCGCGGGTCCGCTCGCGGCTCAGAACCTCGCGTCCGAACCCGGCCGCCCCGCCCCGACAGGGACCGCCGCGGCACCTTTCGCGCTCGACCGGCTGCAGCGGGCGGACGGCGCGAGCGTCGTCCCGGACCGCTTCCTGCGCCGTTGGGACCCGATCACCATCTTCTTCGACCGGGATGCCGGCCCGGCGGCCGGCGGTCCCGAGGACGAGCCGGGCCGCGTCGTCCAGCTCTCGCCGCCGGCGGCCGGCGCGTGGCAATGGCTCAACGCGCGTACCCTCCAGTTTCGTCCGGCGGAGCCCTGGCGGCCGCTCGCGCGGGTCGCGGTGACGGCGGGCGGCCGGACGACCCGGCTCGTGCCGCTCCTCCCGGCTCCGACCGCGACCAGCCCCGACGGCCGACGCGACGGCATTGCGGAGCTCGACCAGATCGGGCTCACCTTCTCCGAGCCGGTCGAGGCGGAGGCGCTCGCGCGTCTCCTGTCGATCGAGCTCCGGCCGCTGCCGGGACTCGACGGCCGCGGCGGCCAGACCCTGTCCGGCTCCGATTTCGAGGTGAAGGCGCTCGAGCGCGCCAAGCGTGCCGATCCGCAGACCTATCTCGTGCGCCTGCGCCAACCCGTGCCGGACGGCCGGCTCGCCATCCTGCGGCTCAAGCTCTCGGACGAGCCCGGGCTCGACGATCCGAGCTTCGAGCTGCAGCTCCGCTCGGCCGTGCCCTTCACGGTGACCGAGCTCGGCTGCGGGCGCGGACTCGACAAGCAGGTCGAGGATGGGATCGTCCGCTGCAATCCGAACGGGTCCGTGTCGGAGGAAGAGGACGAAGGCTCGCGTCCCGCGCCGAAGCGGAGCCTCACGCTGGGCTTCACGGCGGAGCCGGCCGTGCCCGACGCACTCGGGCTCCGGCAGGCGCTCCGGATCACGCCGCCGGTCGACGACCTCACGGCCGAACGGAGCGGCACGAGCCTGCGGGTCGGCGGCCGGTTCAAGGCCGAGACGGTCTACGACATCCGAGTCGAGCCGGACACCGTGAGGGACGGGCGCGGCCGCGCGCTGTCCGGCGCGCCGTTCGCGGCCCGCTTCGCCTTCCTGCCGGATCGGCCGCGGCTGCGATGGGATGCTGCCCAGGGCATCGCCGAGCGCTTCGGCCCGCAGATGATCCCGCTGCGCGGCCGCAGCTACGACCGGGCCGACATCCGCATCCACGCGGTCGACCCGCTCGCCCGTCACTTCTGGCCGTTCCCGGCGGACGGGCTCGAGACGGAGGACGATGCGAAGCCGCCGCTCGCCGGCAACGAGGCGGGAGCCTGGACCGACAAAGCCGACATCCAGGCGGCGGCCATGGCGGAGCGCATCCGCTCGCTCGGCTCGCCCGCGATTTCGGAGATCGTGCGGCTCCCGACGCAGCGCGGCGGCGTCGAGGCGAAGTTCGGCCTGGACGTGAAGGGGCTCCTCGCCAAGATCGCGGGGCCCGACCAGCCCGGCACGTACCTCGTCGGCCTCCGGCCAGTGGACGGCGCGAAGCGGCGCTGGCTGCGCGTCCAGGTGACCGACCTCGTCCTGACCGCGATCGAGGAGGCGGAGCGCGTGCGCTTCGCCGTCACCTCGCTCGCCAACGCGCGTCCGGTCGACGGCGCCGAGATCCGGCTCGAAGGGCTCCAGAACGACCGCTTCGTCACGATCGCGCGCGGTCGCACCGACGCTGACGGCGGCTTCACCTGGAATCTTCAGGCCAGGCCCAAGGGCGAGATCCGCCGCATCGTGGTCCAGAAGGGGCTCGACACGCTTGTGCTCGAGCCCGGGCGCGGCCCGGCCGAATACCGCGACGAGAACTGGACGAAGCCGGAGGAGACTTGGCTCGCCTGGACGGTGCGGCCGGACGAGAAGCGCGCCGAGGAGGCCCGGACCCTCTGCCACGTCTTCACCGAGCGCCCGATCTACCGGCCGGAGGAGCCCGTACACGTGAAGGGCATGGTGCGCCGCTACCTCGGCGGGGCGCTCAGCTTCGCGTCGAAGGGTGGGACCGTGATCGTCACCGGGCCGGGCGACGCGGAATGGCGCTACCCGGTCTCGCTCGATCCGGTCGGCGGCTTCTACCAAAAGTTCGACGTCGCGACGGAGGCGACCGGCGATTACCAGGTCAAGTTCCAGCCGGACGGCGAGGAGGAGACCTGCGGCGATTTCCCGTTCAAGAAGGAGGCCTACCGGCTTCCGACCTTCGAGGTCCTGCTCAACGGGCCCCGGGAAGTGCCGCTCGACGGCGAGTTCTCCGTCGACCTCCTGGCGAAGTACTTCGCCGGCGGCCTCGTGGCGGACCGCCCGATCAAGTGGCGGGTCAGCCAGTTCCCGCAGGCCTGGACGCCGCCCGGCCGCGACGGCTTCCTGTTCTCGTCCGACAGCCGCTTCTCGGGCGACGCCAAGTTCCGCTCGACGCCGGTCCTCGAGCGCGAGGCCCGGACGGATGCGGGCGGGGCCGCGCGCCTCACTCTCGACCCGACGATCGAGCCGACCGCGCAGCCCCGCCGCTACGCCGTCGAGGCGACCGTCACGGGCGACGACGATATCCAGATCCGCTCCATCCAGAACGTGGTCGCCCTGCCGCCTTTCACGCTCGGCGTGAAGGTCCCGCGCTACCTGCCCCAGGCCGGCGCGATCGAGCCCGAGATCCTCGCCGTGAAGGCCGACGGCTCGCCGCTCGCCGGGCTCGAGATGACGGTCCGGCTGGTGCGCCGAAACTGGTCCTCGGTCCTGCAGGCCTCCGACTTCGCCCAGGGTTCGGCGAAATACGTGACGCAGGTGGTCGACGAGACGCTCGTCGAGCGCAAGGTCACGTCGACGGCCGAGGTGCAAAAGCTCGCCTTCGAGGCGCGCGAGGCGGGGGTCTACCTGATCCAGGTCGAGGCCTCCGACCGGATCGGCCGGCGCCAGATCGTCTCGGTTGATTTCTTTATGGGCGGATCGACGCCCGTGACCTGGTCGCGGCCGCCCGCCGAGACCGTGACGGTCACGACCGAGAAGGATGAATACGCGCCGGGCGAAACCGCGACGCTCGTCCTCCAGAGCCCCTTCCAGAGCGCGCGGGCGCTGGCGGTCGTCGAGGAGCCCGAGGGTCGCTTCCGTTATGATTGGGTCGACATCCAGAACGGCTTCGGCCGCTACGAGCTCGCGCTCCGCAAGGAGCAGATGCCGCGCCTCGCGGTGCATTTCCTCGTCATGCGCGGCCGGCTGCCGGGCGAGATCAATCCGACCGCACCCTTCGACCAGGCGAAGCCCGTCACGGTCGCTGCGACCAAGTGGGTCAAGGTCTCGCCCGTCCGCAACATCGTGGTCGCGGCGCTCGAGGCGCCGGCGCGCGCCCGTCCGGCGCAGGAGATCGAGGTCGCGATCCGGCTCTCGGACGAGACCGGCCGGCCGCTCGCCGGCGAGGCGACCTTCTGGATGGTCGATCAGGCCGTGCTGTCGCTGGCGCGCGAGCGCCCGCTCGATCCGCTGCCCGCCTTCGTGGTGAACCGCCCCACCCGTTTGGCCGCCCGCGACACGCGCAACATGGCGTTCGGGGTCATCCCGCTCGAGGAGAACCCCGGCGGCGACGAGGCGGCGGACGATTGGGGGATCGAGAACATCTCGGTCCGCAAGAACTTCACGCCCGTGCCGGTCTACCTGCCGCGGGTGCCGATCGGCCCCGACGGCGTGGCGCGGGTCAAGGTCAAGCTCCCGGACACGCTGACCGTGTTCAAGCTGCGCGCCAAGGCGATCGCGGGGCCGGACCGCTTCGGCTTCGCGACGGGCGAACTCCTGGTCCGGCAGGAGCTCGTGGCCCAGCCCGCCCTGCCGCGCTTCGTCCGGCCGGGCGATCGCTTCGAGGCGGGCCTCATCGGGCGCGTGGTCGAGGGGCCGGGCGGCACCGGGCGCGTGGCCTTGACGGTCGACGGGGCGGCGCTCGAGGGCCCGCGCGAGCGGACCCTCGCCTGGGAGCAGAACCGGCCGGCCCGCGCCGACTTCCCGCTAACGGTCGGCGAGCCGAAGCCCGGCGCCGAGCGGACCCGCCTGCGCTTCGTGCTCCAGCGCGACGCCGACAAGGCGGGCGACGCGGTCGAGATCGAGCTGCCCGTCCGGCCGGACCGGCCTCCCGTGCGCCGGCGCGAGATCGCCGAGATCGCGCCCGGCGCCTCCGCCACCCTCCCCACGCCGAACGACCCCGTCCGCCCGGGCTCCTTCTCGCGCCGCGTGACGCTCGCGAGCGATCCGGCGGTCGTGCGCCTCGTCGCCGGGCTCACCTACCTGGTCGAGTACCCCTACGGCTGCACGGAGCAGCGCATCGCCTTGGCCTCGGCCGGGCTCGCCATGAAGCCCTTCGCGCCGATCCTGGCGGCGGGCGGGCTTGAGAGCCGCGTCGGAGAGAGCGTCCGATCGACCGCGAAGGTCATCGGAAGCGCGGTCGACGACGACGGGCTCGTCGCCTTCTGGCCGCGCTCGCGCGGGACCGTCACGCTGACGGCCTGGGCCTATCGCTTTCTCGTCGCAGCGGACCGCGCCGGCGAGAGCGTGGACAAGACGCTGATCGACCGGCTCGGCAAGGTGCTGAAGCTCGCGCTCCGCTCCGATTACCCGCGGCTGCTCCGCGAGAACGAGCTGCGCGAGCGCGTCGAGGCGCTGACGGCGCTCGCGGAGGGCGGGCGGATCGACGAAGCGTATGCGGCCGAGCTCGCGCGGCGCGCCAAGGCCATGCCGACCGCGACGCTCGCGGCCGCGACGGCCGCGCTCGCGAGGCAGTCGGGCGACGATCGCCGCATTCCGGACGAGCTCGTCGACACGCTCTGGGGGCGCATCCGCATTCTCAACCGCGAGGGCCGGTACGCTTATGCCGGCATCTCGGGCGAGGCCGCGAGCCCCGAGATCCTGCCCTCCGAGATCCGCGCCCTGGCGGAATCGGTCCGGGCCGGCGCGCTGGCGGCGCCCGAGGACGGGCGCAACGCCGTCCTTCGGGAGGCGCTCATCCGCACGGGCGAGGGGAGCGGCTGGGGCACGACGACCGCGAACGCGGCCGCGATCCGGGCGCTCGCCGAGACCTGGCGGGCCGCCGGCGGCAGCGTCGCGGTCAACCTCGCGCGGGGCGGCGCGCCCGAGAAGCTGCAGCTCACCCCTCAGGCGCCGGTGATCCAGCGGGTCGCGAGCGAGCCCGCGCCGGAGCGCGTCGAGAATGCCGGGCAGCGCCCTATCGTTGCGCTCGTCGACCTGCGCTATCAGCCGGTCGAGCCTGGCTTCCTGGCGAAGCCCGTCGCCGACGGCTTCGTCCTCGCCCGGACGGCCTATCGGGTTCCCGGCG
>JAFAPJ010000074.1 GCA_019247255.1 Methylobacteriaceae bacterium
ACACGATCACGATCGCCTTCGGGCACGGCGTCGCGGTCGCCCCCATGCAGGCGGCGGCCGCGGTCGGCGCCCTCGTCAACGGCGGCTACCTCATCCGGCCGACCTTCCTCAAGCGCTCGGAGGAGGAGGCGCATCGCGACCTGCCGCGCGTCATCAAGCCCGAGACGAGCGAAGCGATGCGCTACATCATGCGCCTCAACGCTACGAAGGGCTCGGCCTCCAAGGCCGCGGTCCCGGGCTATTTCGTCGGCGGCAAGACCGGGACGGCCGAGAAGGTGATCGGCGGGCGCTACAACAAGAACCGCCTGTTCACGACCTTCATGGCGACGCTGCCCTCCGACAAGCCGCGCTACCTCTTCGTCACGGTCTACGACGAGCCGCAGGCGGCGCCCGGCACCTACGGCTACGCGACGGCGGCCTGGAACGCCGGCGAGACGACGGGGCGCATCCTCGAGCGCATCGCCCCCATGCTGTCGGTCCCGCCCCGCTTCGACCCGCCGCAGAACCCGTTCCCGCTCATGGCCAAGATGAACGCCTGGGGGATCCGGTGACGGATGGGGCGGTCCGCGCCGCGCGGACCGAGGCTCGTCCGGAGAGCGGGCTGGACTTCGCGGGGCTCGGCGGGGGAAGAGGCGCCATGGCGTCCCTGTCCGACCTGTTTCCCGGCGCGCCGCCGCGCCCCGTCGCGGGCCTCGCGGTCGACAGCCGCGCGGTCCGGCCGGGCTTCGCCTTCGTGGCGGTCCCGGGCTCGCGCGCCCACGGCCAGCACTTCGTCGCCGATGCGCTCCGCCGCGGAGCCGTCGCGATCGTCGCGGAAGGCGAGCGCCCGGCGGATCTCCCGGCCGAGATCGCCTATGTCCCTGTCCCGGACGCCCGGCGGGCGCTCGCTCTCGGGGCGGCGCGGCTCCATCCGGGCCAGCCCGAGATCGTGGTCGCGGTGACGGGCACGAGCGGGAAGAGCTCGGTCGCGGATTTCACCCGCCAGATCTTCGGCAGGCTCGGGCGCCGGAGCGCCAGCCTCGGCACGATCGGGGTCGTGACGAGCGAAGGCGCCCGCTATGGCTCGCTGACGACGCCCGACCCCATCACACTTCACGAGACCCTGGACCGGCTCGCCGCGGAGGGGATCGACGCTCTCGCCATGGAGGCCTCCTCCCACGGGATCGACCAGCGCCGGCTCGACGGGGTCCGGCTCGCGGCCGCCGCCTTCACCAATCTCGGCCGGGACCATCTCGACTATCACGGCACGACCGAGGCCTATCTCGCGGCGAAGCTCCGGCTCTTCGACACGCTCCTGCCTGAGACCGCGACGGCCGTCGTCAACACGGATGCGGAGGTGGCGCCGGCGGTGCTCGAGGCCTGCGCCAAGCGCGGGTTGCGTGTCTTGACCGTCGGGCGCGCCGGCCGCGACTTGCGCCTCCTCGCGACGGAGCGCGCCGGCTTCGCGCAGCGCCTCCGCCTTCGGGTCGCTGATCGCGATCAGGCCGTTGATCTCCCGCTCGCGGGCGACTTCCAGGTCGAGAACGCGCTCGTGGCGGCGGGCTTGGTCCTGGCGGCGCTCGGATCCGAGCGGGCCGAGGACGTGATCGTCGCTCTCGGCGGCCTCGTCGGCGTGCCGGGCCGAATGGAGCGGGTCGGCGAGGTCCGGGGCGCGCTCTGCGTCGTCGATTACGCGCACAAGCCCGAGGCGCTCGAGCATGTGCTCGCGAGCCTGCGCCCCTTCGCGACCGGCCGGCTCATCTGCGTCTTCGGCTGCGGGGGCGACCGCGACCGGGGCAAGCGTCCGCTCATGGGGGCGATCGCGGCGAGGCTCGCCGACCTCGCGATCGTGACGGACGACAACCCGCGCAGCGAGGATCCCGCCGCGATCCGGCGCGAGATCCTCGCCGGGGCGCCCGGCGCCCGCGAGATCGGCGACCGCGCCGAGGCGATCCGGGTCGCGGTGGCCGAGGCCCGGCCCGGCGACGTCGTGGTGGTGGCTGGCAAGGGCCACGAAACCGGCCAGATCGTCGGCGACCGCACGCTTCCCTTCTCGGACCACGCGGTCCTGCGCGCCGCGATCGCGGCGGAGACGCCATGACGACACCACTCTGGACGATGGCCGAGCTCGCGGCCCTGCCCGGCGCGCGCCTCGTCGGCCCGGTCGCACCCGCGTCCGGCGTCTCGATCGACACCCGGACGCTGCAGCCGGGCGATCTGTTCGTCGCGATCCGGGGCGACGCGCGGGACGGGCACGACTTCGTCGAGGCCGCGATCGCGAAGGGCGCGGCCGCCGCCATCGTCGCGGAGGACAGGGCGGGCGCGTTCCCGGGCCCGCTCGTCGCGGTGCCGGACCCGCTCGACGGGCTGAGGGACATGGGGCGCGCCGCCCGCGCCCGGGCGAATGCCGGGATCGTCGCCGTGACGGGGTCGGACGGCAAAACCGGCACCAAGGAGGCGCTGAACCTCGTGCTCTCGCGCTTCGGGGCGAGCCATGCCTCCGCG
>JAFAPJ010000132.1 GCA_019247255.1 Methylobacteriaceae bacterium
ACCCGAGCGTGCCGAGGCGGAGGCCGTCGGCCTCCTCTGCGGCCTCGAGCAGCAGGAACAGGACGAGCGGCGGGTCGGCTGCGACGGTCGCGATCTCGTCCCGCGTAAGGGCGGGCTGACCCGACAGGAAGCCGCTCACGAGGTCACGCCGAAGCGCGGGATCGGGGTCGGCGAGACGCCGCGACGCGGCGAGCAAGTGGGGCGCCCGCGCCCGGATCTCGCGGACCAGCGACTCGACCTTGCGACAGCCCGAAACCGTTCCGCGCAGGAGGTCGCGTCGCGGCAGGCCGGTCGGACGGCCGGGGTGGTCGTGATCGTCCGCGACCGGGATCAGCGCGCTCGTGAACAGGACGCGGTTCTGCGAGGGGCCGATCCGGCGACTGAAATTCAGCGGCGGCCCGTCGAGCTCGTAGAAATGCGACCAGCGTGGCAGCCAGCTCCAGGGCGGCGGCAGCCGGTCTGACGAGAGGTCGGAGGACAGCCGCAGCAGGTCCTCCAGTCCGAACTCGACCTCGTGCCGCAGCTTGTAGCCCGGCTGGACCATCGCGTGGCCGACCCGGAAGGCCGCGTGCGAGAACTCGACCGGGATGCCGGACGTCGCGCCCTCGTCCAGGAAGGGATCGGCCTGCCCCGCGTAATGCGCATAGACGTCATCGGCGAGGAGGCGCCGCATCAGGTCCTCGCGGATGATCGTCCGGTAGGTCGCGCCGACCACCCGGCGGGCGGCTCCGAAGAGGTCGGGCCGCCGCGGTCCGCCCGCCGGGGGAGCCGCGGCGAGCCGGTCGCAGACATGGTTGTGTAGCAGGTGGAAGAGCACGGCCGTCTGCGCGACGAGGACATGGTCGTCGTTGCGGGGGTCCGCGATCAGGACCTCGCTGAGGCGCTTCGTGGCGCCCGGATGCGCCTCGGCCGTCAGCGGGCAGGCGGCGCGCGGCAGGTCGCGGCCGAGCTCGAAGCGGCGCGCTCCGGTCGGCACGCGGCCGTCACCGGCCTCGTCGTTGACGACACCGAGCCGCAGCTTGCGGCGCGGCCCGCCATCCTCCGCCGGGCAATAAGCCGAGGGCCGCTCGGCCGGGCCGGCGCCGTAGATCGTCTCGAGGTCGAGCGCGATCGTGCGCAGGTTGCGCGCGGCGCGGCCCGCGCCGTCGAGCGGGGCGATGGTCGAGCCCAGGAAGGTGAGGTCGTGCGCGACGAGCTGGGCGAGATACGTGTAGCCCGCCGGAATGCGGGGGTTGTCGTCGAGGCGTGCGCCCCCGGGCGCCGGGGCGGCCCAGGGATAAGGCTGCTCGAGGCATCGGGCGAGGCGTGGCACGAGATTCGCGGTCGCCTCGCCATAGCCGTGGAAGAAGTCGCCGGGGTGCGCGCCCGGCGCGTCGGGGCCGCCGAACAGGTTGCGATAGCCGGACGGGCTGCCGTTCCGCGCCCGGCGCGGCGCCCAAACGGCTGCCGTCGCGGGCGCCGCATAGCGTCCGTGCAGCATCTCTGCCTCCCACCCGATCCCATCGTGGCCCGACCGCGCCGTCCCCGCAACGCCGGCCGCACCGCGCGATTGACCGGATCTGAAGACGGCTCCAACAAGCCGAGCCGTAGGGGCCGCCACCGCGCCGGACCTCCCCCGAACGGGGGACGCTCCCGACCGAGGTCGATTTCCGCCCGTTTCTCGACAAGCCCGGCGACCCGTGCGAAAGCCGCGCGCTCTCGCACGATCTGCCATGACCGACCTCGCGACCCTTGAGCGCGACCTTCTCGCGCAAGTCGATTCCGCGCCGGACGAAGCCGCGCTCGAAGCCGTGCGCGTCGCGGCGCTCGGCAAGAAGGGCTCCGTCTCGGAGCTCCTGAAGACGCTCGGGCGCATGAGCCCCGACGAGCGCCGCGTCCAGGGGCCGCTCATCAACGGGCTGCGCGACACGGTCGCGACGGCGCTCGCCCAGCGCCGGGACACCCTCGCGGAGGCCGCGCTCGCCGCGCGGCTCGCGGCCGAGCGGCTCGACGTCACGCTTCCGGTGCGCCCGGGCCCCGAGACGCGCGGGCGCATTCACCCGATCACGCAGGTGATCGACGAACTGACCGCGATCTTCGCCGATATGGGCTTCCGGGTCGCGGAAGGGCCGGACATCGAGACGGACGAGCTGAACTTCACGGCGCTCAACTTCCCGGTCGGCCACCCGGCCCGGGAGATGCACGACACGTTCTTCATGCAGCCCGACCGGAACGGGCAGCGCAAGCTGCTGCGCACGCACACCTCGCCCGTGCAGGTGCGCACGATGCGATCCGTCGAGCCCCCGATCCGGGTCATCATCCCGGGTCGGACGTATCGGCACGATTCGGACCAGACCCACACGCCGATGTTCCACCAGGTGGAGGGCCTGGTCATCGACCGCAGCGCCACCATCGCCAACATGCGCTGGGTCCTGGAGGAGTTCTGCAAGGCCTTCTTCGAGGTGGACGAGGTGAAGATGCGCTTCCGCCCGTCCTTCTTCCCCTTCACCGAGCCCTCGGCCGAGGTCGACATCCAGTGCCGGCGCACGGGCGACGAGATCCGCTTCGGCGAGGGCGAGGACTGGCTGGAGATCCTCGGCTGCGGGATGGTGCACCCGAACGTGCTCAGGAATTGCGGGCTCGACCCCGACGCCGTCCAGGGCTTCGCCTGGGGCATGGGGATCGACCGCATCGCCATGCTGAAATACGGCATGCCGGATCTCCGCGCCTTCTTCGACGCCGACATCCGCTGGCTCGACCATTACGGCTTCCGCCCGCTCGACATGCCGAGCCTCGTCGGCGGGCTGACGGGTTGATGAGCATCCCGGCTTGGATAACGCCGGAGAGGCTGCGGGCGATGGAGCTCTCTGACCTACACGCGCTGCGCAGCAATGCGGACAAAGCAAACGCAGCGGACGTGGTCGCGGCCTGCGACGCCGAGTTGGCGATTCGAATTCCTCCTCGCAGAGCGGCCCAGAAAGACGCACCCAAGCTGCGATTTACGGACTACGTTGCCGGCTACCATTTTGTATGCGCGCGGGATCGCGGAGTTCAGTTGGAGAGCGACGGCACCTTTTGGACCGGCTCCTGGATCGTTTCGAACCAAGAAGTCGAGAAGAACCTTAGGTATGGAGCCTCAGTAGCTCTTCACGAAAATAAAGCTGAGTTGTCCTATAGACAGGGCCAACTACTCGACCGACGTCCGATGGACCGCGGTATGATCAACAAGACAAGTCTGGGCTTGGCGCTCCGGGTACGTCCAACGGAGAATCCTTTGTTTTGGGCAGGAGCCGGAGCGGGAGAGAAAGGCTATCGTTGGGCGCCGCTTCCGGCCGAAGTGCTCGTGAGTTAGCTACCATGAAATTCACACTGTCCTGGCTCAAGGACCATCTCGAGACGGCGGCGTCGCTTCACGAGATCACCGAGACGCTGACCCGCGTCGGGCTCGAGGTCGAGCGCGTCGAGGATCGCGGCGCGGCGCTCCGGCCGTATCTCGTCGCCTCCGTACTCTCGGCGGAGCCGCACCCGAACGCGGACCGGCTCCGGGTCTGCCTCGTCGAGACCGGGACGGGCGAGCCGGTCCAGGTGGTCTGCGGCGCGCCGAACGCGCGCGCCGGCATGAAATCCGTCTTCGCCCCGCCGGGCACCTATGTTCCGGGCAAGGACCTGACGCTCGCGGTCGTGAGCGTTCGGGGCGTCGAGAGCCGTGGCATGCTCTGCTCGGCGGCCGAACTCGAGATCTCGACCGATCACGAGGGCATCATCGATCTCCCGGCCGACGCGCCCGTGGGCCAGGCCTACGCGGCCTATGCCGGGCTCGACGATCCGCTGATCGAGATTAACCTCACGCCGAACCGCCCGGACTGCACCTCCGTCCGCGGGATCGCCAGGGACCTCGCGGCGGCCGGGCTCGGGGCGTTGAAGCCCGAGCGGATCGAGCCCGCCCGCGGCGCCTTTCCGTGCCCCGTCCCGGTCACGCTCGACTTCGCGCCCGAGGACCGCAAGCTCTGCCCGGCCTTCGCGCTCCGGCTCATCCGCGGCGTGCGCAACGGGCCCTCGCCGGAGTGGCTGCAGCGGCGGCTCACCGCGGTCGGGCTTCGGCCCATTAACGCGCTCGTCGACGTCACGAACCTCATGACCTTCGATCGGGGCCGGCCGCTTCACGTGTTCGATGCCGCGAAGGTCACGGGCGGGCTCACGGTCCGGCGCGGCAGGTCCGGCGAGAGCATCCTGGCGCTCGACGGGCGCAGCTATGCGCTCGACGACGACGTCGTCGTCATCGCGGACGAGACCGGACCGGAATCGATCGCCGGCATCATGGGCGGCGAGCATTCGGGCTGCGACGAGGGCACGACCGACGTGCTCGTCGAATCCGCGCTCTGGGACCCGCTCACGATCGCGCAGACGGGCCGCCGCCTCGGCCTGTCCACGGACGCGCGCTACCGGTTCGAGCGCGGGGTCGACCCGGCTTTCACGGTCCCCGGGCTCGATCTCGCGACGCGCCTCATCCTCGAATTCTGCGGCGGCGAGCCCTCGACGGTGACGCTCGCGGGCGAGATCCCGGAACGCGAGCACGCGATCGATTTCCCGTGGACGGAGATCCGGCGGCTCTCGGGCCTCGACCTGCCGCGGGCCGAGGCCCGGGTCATCCTCGGCGAGCTCGGCTTCATGGTGGCGGGGCAGGGCGACCGGGTGAAGGTCCTGCCGCCCTCCTGGCGCCCGGACATCGAGGGCAAGGCCGACCTCGTGGAGGAAGTCGTCCGGATCGCGGGGCTCGACCGCATCGCGCCCCAGCCGCTGCCGCGGATCGATCCGGGCGTCGCGAAGCCGATCCTGACCGTGCTGCAGAAGCGCACGCGGCTCGCCAAGCGCGAGCTCGCGGCGCGGGGCCTCGTCGAGGCCGTGACCTGGTCGTTCATCGCGCACGGCGAGGCGACGCTGTTCGGCGGCGGCGGGCGCGCGCTCCAGCTCGCCAATCCGATCGCGGCCGACCTCTCCGACATGCGCCCGAGCCTCCTTCCGGGGCTCGTGAAAGCGGCCGGCCGCAACGCCGATCGGGGTTATGCCGACGTCGCCCTGTTCGAGGTCGGCCAGTGCTTCCGGTCGGACGAGCCGGAGGGCCAGGCCGTCAACGCGGCCGCGATCCGCCGCGGCGCCGCGAAGCCCGCAGGTTCCGGCCGGCATTGGGCGGGCGCGGCCGGGACGGTCGACGCCTTCGACGCCAAGGCCGACGCGCTCGCCCTTCTCGATGCGCTCGGCGTGCCGACGGGCGGGCTGCAGATCGCGCCGGGCGGCCCCGATTGGTTTCATCCCGGCCGCTCCGGGACGCTCCGCTTCGGACCGAACGGGATCGTGGGGCATTTCGGCGAGCTGCATCCGCGCATCCTGCGCGACCTCGACGTCAAGGGGCCGCTCGTCGCCTTCGAGCTCACGCTTGACGCGCTGCCGCTGCCGAAGCATCGGCCGACCAAGACCAAGACCAAGCCGAAGCTCGCTCTGTCCGAGCTCCAGCCCGTGCGGCGCGACTTCGCCTTCGTGGTCGGCCGCGACGTTCCGGCCGGCGACATCGTCCGGGCGGCCTCCGGCGCCGAGCGGGGGCTCATCGCCGGGATCGAGCTCTTCGATCTCTACGAGGGAGCGGGCATCGACGAAGGCCGCAAGTCGGTCGCGATCGAGGTCACGCTCCAGCCGACCGAGCGCACGCTGACCGAGGCCGACATCGAGGCCGTGTCGGCCCGGATCGTCGAGGCGGTGGCGAAGCGGACCGGCGCGACCCTTCGCTCGTGACCGGGCCGCCGGACGATATCCCGCGGCCGCGCGGCGTGCGGCCGAACCTCGTCGAGGCGCTGTCCGCCGCGCAGCATCTCCCCGCGGAGGC
>JAFAPJ010000338.1 GCA_019247255.1 Methylobacteriaceae bacterium
CCTGCCGCCGCCGCTCGCGGCGCGCTTCGACCTCGACCGCGGCGACGTGGATGCGGCCCTCGGGGCGGCGGCCGTCGTCGTCGAGGCGACCGCCGATACGCCCGGCCACAGCCAGAGCGCCATGGAGCTCGCCGCGACCGTCGCGGCTCCGCAGCCGGATGGCGGGCTCCTCGTCCACGACTCGACCCAATGGGTGCTCGGCGCCCGCAACATGCTCGCCAGGCAGCTCGGACTCCCGCCCGAGACGCTGCGCGTCACCGCCCCGTTCGTCGGCGGCGGCTTCGGGGCGAAATGCTTCACCTGGCCTCATACGGTGCTCGCCTGCCTCGCGGCGCGGACGGTCGGGCGGCCCGTCCGGCTCGTGCTGTCGCGCGCGCAGATGCATCTCGCGACCGGCTGCCGCCCGGCCGCGCACCAGCGCATCGTGCTCGGCGCCGAGGCGGACGGGCGGCTCACCGCCATCCGCCAGCACGCGACGAGCCAGACCTCGGTCGGCGACCTGTTCGTGCGCGCCGTCGGCGAGGTCTCGGAGGTGCTCTACGGCTGCGCGAACCTCGAGACCCGCAACACGGTGCTGCGCGTCAACACGGTGACGCCGACCAACATGCGGGCGCCCGGCGAGAGCTACGGCTCCTTCGCGCTCGAGACCGCGATGGACAGGCTGGCCGAGCGGACCGGGATCGACCCGGTCGAGCTCAGGCTCCGCAACGTGCCGGGCGCGCATCCGGAGGACGGGACGCCCTTCTCGACGATCGCGCTCCGGGAATGCCTGGTCGAGGGCGCGCAGGCGTTCGGCTGGGCGGGGCGGCCCGCGCCCGGCACGCGGGACGGACGGGAGCTCGTCGGCTGGGGCGTGGCGGCTGGATGCTACGGCGCCTATCGCAGCCAGGCCGAGGTGCGGGCGACCGCCCACCCGGACGGGACCGTGGAGGTCGCGAGCGCGACGCACGAGATCGGGTCGGGCACGACGACGCTCATGGCGCAGGCCGCGGCGGACGGGCTCGGGATCGACATCGCGCGGATCCGCGTCACGCTCGGCGACACCGACCTGCCGGCCGCGCCGGTCCACGGGGCGTCGCGCAACGCCGGCACGATCGGCCCCGCGGTCCTGGCGGCGGCGGGGGCGCTCAAGGCGGAGCTCGACGCGCTCGGGCCGGACTGGACGGCCGCGCTCGCGGCCTCGGGCCGGAGCCTCTCGGTCACGCGGCGCGTCGGCCCGCCGGAGCTCGACGATCAGGCTTTCGCCACGCTCGCGTCGGGCTTTAACACGATCCGGATGCCGACCACGAAGACGGCCGCGATGTACGCCTTCGCGGCGCATTTCGCCGAGGTCCGGGTCCGGCCCGATCTCGGGCAGGTGCGGGTCACCCGCATGCTGACCCGCGCCGATATCGGCCGCGTGCTGAACCCCATCCAGGCGAGAAGCCAGATCCTCGGCGGGCTCGTCTTCGGGATCGGGATGGCCCTGTCCGAGCAGATCGTGCCCTGCCCGGCGACCGGCCGGGTCATCTCGGCCGGCATCACCGAGTATTGGCTGCCCGGCATGGCGATGATGCCGGCCTTCGACATCGGCTTCGTAGGGCCGCCCGACTACCTCTCCAACGAGGTCGGCGCCAAGGGCGCGGGCGAGATCGGCATGGTCGGCTCGGCCGCCGCGATCGCGAACGCGGTGTACCACGCCACGGGACGCCGGTTCCAAGCCTTGCCGATCACCCCCGACAAGCTGCTTTCCGGAGGCTGAGCCATGCACGACCGCGTTCCCGCCGGCCGCTACGTCGCGGATACCGACCATTCGAGCGTCGTGTTCCGGATCAAGCATCTGGGGCTCGCCGGCTATCTCGGCCGGTTCACGCGCTTCTCGGCCGCGCTCGACTTCGACCCTGACGAGCCCGAGCGTATGCGCGTCGAGGCCGAGATCGAGGTCGCCTCCGTCGACACGGCCTATAGCGGCAAGCACGGCGACTGGAACGCCAAGCTCGGCACGGACCCGGACTGGCTCGACGGCGCCCGCAACCCGATCGCGCGCTTCGCGTCGAGCACGGTCGTCCGGACCGGCGACGCCTCGGCCGACGTCGCGGGCGATTTCACGTTCCGGGGAGCGACCCATCCCGTAACGCTCGCCGCGACCTATAATGGCGGCCTCTTGAAGGATCAGTTCGACCGGACCCTCGTCGGGTTCTCGGCGCGCGGCACCCTTCGCCGCTCGCTGTGGGGGCTGACGAGCTATCTCGGGCCGCTGCCCGAGGAGGTCGAGCTGCTGATCGAGGGCGAGTTCGCGAAGGCGTGACGGAGGACGCGATGCATGCGGTGTCTCTCTCGATCCCGGTGAACCCGCCCGGCGCGGAGCCGCGCCTCACCCGCGATGAGGTCTGGCGCGGCCTCGTGATGAAGGCCGAGAACGCGGTCCCGTTCGTGCCGGGCATGACCCGGTGCGAGGTCGTGGAGCGGCTCTCGCCGGAGGCCTTCTGGCGCGAGGCGGAGTATCGGGGCGAGACGCTGCGGGAGAAGATCACGCTGACGGCGCCCGTCCAGGTGCTGTTCGAGCGCGAGCCGGACAGCCCCAATGCCGGCTGGATCACGAACGTGCTCAGCGATCTCGGGGACGACCTCGTCCTGACCTTCACCTTCGCGGTCCGCTTCCCCGGAACGGCGGAGGGCTCGGCGGCGGAGCGTGAGGCCGCCGAGGGAATGCGCGCGACCTACGGGGCCGCGGTCGCGGCGACGCTCGCCACCGTGCGCGGGCTCGCCGCGCGCGGCGCGATCGGCTGATCGCGGGAAGCTGAGAGCGTCCCGGCCATGGTCCCGCTGCCGCCAGGACAGCCCGTGCCGACGAGCCTCGCCTGGCGGACGCTCTTCGTGCTGGGCGTCGGCGCCATCCTCGGCGGCCTCTCCATGCAGGCGCACCTTCTCGACGCGGCCGACCTCGCGGGGGCGCTGGGCCTCTCGGCCGACGAGGCGTCCTGGATCGGGACGGCGGGCGCGGCCGCCGAGGGCGCGGCCGTGCTGGCGGCCGCTCCCCTGGTCGCCGGCTTCGGCGTGCGGCGCGTCGCGGTCGGGGCCGCGATCACGACCGGCGCCCTTGCGGCGGCCGGGCTCGCGCGCCCCGATTGGCTCGTCGCGATCCGGTTCGCGCAGGGCTTCGCCTGCGGGCTCCTGCCCGTCGTCATGATGAACTGGGCGCTCCGCGCCTTCCCGCCCGCCCGGCGCGGGCTGCCGCTCACGCTCTTCGCCTTCGCGTCCTCGTTCCCGACCGCCGTCGCGGCGCTCGGGACCGGCCTCGGCACGCTCCATCTCGGCGGGCAGGCCGTCTACGCGGCCGATCTCGCCTGGACGCCGCTCGTCGCGCTCGCGGCCTATTGGCTGGCGCCGAGCGAGCCGGTGCTTCTCGAGCGCTTCGAGGCGAACGACTGGGCCGGCTACGCGGTCCTGGCGGCCGGCGTGATGCTGATCCTCGTCGTGCTCACCCAGGGCGAGCGCCGCTTCTGGCTCGAGACGCCCTGGATGGCGCCGCTCCTCGCCGCGGCGCTCGTCTTTCTCGCGCTCGCGACCGCGCGTCTCCTCGCCGCCGGCCATCCCTATCTCGACCTCGCCCTCCTCGACCGGCCGACCTTCGCGATCGGCATCGCGGAGGCGCTGTCGCTCCGCTTCGCGCTGCTCTTCGCGAGCTTCGCGGTCCCGCAGGCGCTGGCGCGGTTTGCGGGCCTGCGGCCCGAGCAGACCGGCGAGACCATCGTCTGGCTGGCCGCCGGCCAGATCCTCGGCTTCCCGCTCTGCTGGGCCTGGAACGAGCGCCGCGACGGCCGCTGGGCGCTCGCGCTCGGCCTCGCCGCGTTCGCACTCGCGAGCCTCTGGGCCTCGCTGATCGATTCCTCCTGGGCGGGGGAGCAGTTCCGAGGTCCCCTCATCGTCGCCGGCTTCGGCCAGGGCTTCTTCCTGACGAGCGTCCTGCGCTTCGCGACGGACGGCATCCCGCCGCCGTCGGGTGCGACCGCCTCGGGGCTCTTCAACCTCATCCGCGTGCTCGGGACGAGCGGGGCGACGGCCGCCGTCGCCTACCTGCTGCGCATCCGCGAGAACGGCCATTCGGCCCGGCTCGTCGAGGGCCTGACGAGCGCCAACGAGACCGGCACGGCGCGGCTCGACCAGCTGACCCAGACCTACGCGGCCGTCACGCCCGACTCCGGCCTCGCCTCCGGCCAGGCGCTGGCCGCCCTCGCCCAGACCACGACCCAGCAGGCCTATGCGTTGGCCTTCGGCGACGTCTTTCTCTGGATCGCGGGCCTCCTCGCCGTCTTCGCGCTCCTCGTTCCGGCCCTGCCGCGCCTGCCGGCGAGCGTCGAGGCGGCGGCCCTGTCTTCCGTGCCGAGGACCCCCGAATGAGCGCGTTGCGCCGCGTGCTGGTCACGCTCTGCCTCGTCGCGGCCTGCGCGGCGGCGCTCTGGTACGGCCTGCGCCTGTGGGACGCGCAGTCCGGCGTGCAGGCGACCGACGACGCCTATGTGCGCGGCGAGATCACGACCTTGTCGCCCCGCGTCGCCGGCTACGCGGTCGCGGTTCTGGCCGACGACGACGAGCGCGTCGAGGCCAAGCAGGTCATCGTGCGCATCGACCCGCGCGACTACCGGGCGACCGCCCGCCGCTCTCAGGCGACGCTCGATTCCGCCGAGGCCTCGCTGCGGCAGGCCAAGGCGAAGGTCGTCCTGCAGGATTCGCAGATCGAGGTCGCCCGGGCCGCGCTGCAATCGGCGGAAGCGCAGGCCGAGAACGCCGAGACCACGCTCGGGCGGGCGCGCGAGCTCTTGGCGCGCGGGGCCGGCACCCAGGCGACCTACGACAACGCGCTCGCGGCCGCGGTCGCGGCGCGCTCGACGATGGCGCAGGCCAAGGCGCAGCTCGACCTGCAGCAGCAGCAGGTCGGCGTGCTGCAGGCCGACGTCACGGTCGCCGAGACGAAGGTCGCGGATTCGGAGGCCGCGCTGAACACCTCCCGCATCGCCCTGCAGGATACGGAGGTCTGGGCCCCGATCTCCGGGATCGTGGCGAACCGGCGCACGCGCGTCGGCGAATACGTGACGGTCGGCACGCGCCTCCTGTCGATCGTGCCGACCGAGGGGCTCTGGATCGAGGCGAATTTCCGCGAGACGCAGCTCGCTCGCATGAAGGCCGACCAGCCGGTCGCGATCCGGCTCGACACCTACGGGGACAAGCGGCTCTGCGGCTACGTCGAGGCGGTCGGGCCGGCGGCCGGATCGGAATTCGCGCTCATCCCGGCCGACAACGCGACCGGCAACTTCACCAAGATCGTCCGGCGGTTTCCGGTGCGCATCCGGGCGAACGCGACCGATCCCGAGCGCGGCGCCCTGCGTCCCGGCATGTCGGCCAACGTCCGCGTGTCGGTCGAGGACGACGCGATCGCGGGCTGCCGGTTCGACCCGGCGAAGGATCGCCAGCCCCGGGCCCTGCCGAAGCTGCCGGCGCATCCGGGGCTGAACGAGGACGGGACCTTCAACCTGTCGACGCTGCCCGGCGCCACTGCGCGCTGAGACCCGATCGGCGAGGGACGGCCCGGCCCCCACCGGCTACGGCCGGACCACGACCTTGGTGCCGAGCCGCACCCGGTCGTAGAGGTCGACGACGTCCCGGTTCGTCATGCGGATGCATCCGGACGAGACCGCGGCCCCGATCGTGTCGGGCTCGTTCGAGCCATGGATGCGGTAGAGGGACGAGCCGAGATACATCGCCCGGGCGCCGAGCGGGTTGTCCTGCCCGCCCGCCATGTAGCGCGGCAGGTCCGGGCGGCGGCGGAGCATCTGGGAGGGCGGCCGCCAATCCGGCCATTCCCGCTTCATCGTCACGGTCTTCGCGCCCGACCAGGAGAAGCCCTGCCGGCCGACGCCGACGCCGTAACGCAGCGCCTTTCCGCCGGGCAGCACGTAGTAGAGCCGCCGCCGCCCGGTCGAGACCACGATCGTGCCGGGCGTCTCGCGACCGGGCCAGGCGACCGTCTCGCGCGGGATCGGCTGCTCCCGGAACTGGTTCAGGAAGTCGGCGAGCGGCCCGCGGTCGAGGAACGCGGCCGCGGGCGTGGCGGACAGGGCGGTCGCGACCGCGACCGCGAGGGGAGCGATGAGGCGCATCATGCGCCCGTTCTCATCGGCATCGGGGCGAGATGATGGCCCGTGGCTTGCGGGCAAACGGCTCCCGCACGTCGCCGGCTGTGGACGGCGCCGCCCCGCGACCACCGGACTCGGGCGGAGCCGCATAGCCGCCCGCGGCAGGTTCGCTATCCTGCGCCCATGTCCGAATCGGCGCTTCAACCGGCCGCATCGCGCCCCCTCTTCGGAGTGACCCGTTCGGCGAACGGCCGGCGATGGGCCGAGCGCTGCGACGGCGCGGCCGCGACCCTCGCGATGGCGATCGCGCAGACCCACGGCGTGCCCGAGATCGTGGCGCGCGTCCTTGCCGGTCGCGGCGTCGCGGTCGGGGCCGTGCCGGGCTTCCTCCAGCCGCGCCTGCGCGATCTCATGCCGGATCCCGGCACGCTCACGGACATGGGAGCGGCCGCCGAGCGCCTCGCCCGGGCGGTCCGGACGGGCGAGCGGGTCGCGGTGTTCGGCGATTACGACGTCGACGGCGCCTGCAGCGCGGCCCTCCTCGCCGGCTTTCTCCAGGCGCACGGCCTCCCCGTTCAGGTCCACATCCCGGACCGGGTCACGGAGGGGTACGGCCCGAACGTCGAGGCGATCCGCCGCCTGGTCGCGGAGGGCGCGTCGCTCATCGTGACGGTCGATTGCGGCACGGCGGGCCACGAGCCGCTCGCCGAGGCCCGCCGCCTCGGCGCGGACGTCGTCGTGCTCGATCATCATGGCGCCCCGGAGGAGCTGCCGCCCGCGGTCGCGATCGTCAATCCGAACCGGCAGGACGACCTGTCCGGCCTCGGCCATCTCTGCGCGGCGGGCGTCGTGTTCATGCTGCTCGTCGCGCTCGCCCGCGAGCTGCGCCGGAACGGCGAGGGACGGCCGGAGCCCGACCTTCTCGCCGGGCTCGACCTCGTGGCGCTCGCGACGGTCGCGGACGTGGTGCCGCTCGTCGGGCTCAACCGCGCCTTCGTCCGGCAGGGGCTCACCGTGATGCGCCAGCGCCGTCGCCCGGGCCTCGCGGCGCTCGCCGACGTCGCCGGCCTCGCGGCCGCGCCGGAGGCCTGGCATCTCGGCTATATCCTCGGGCCCCGGATCAATGCCGGCGGGCGGATCGGCGATTCCTCCCTCGGCGCCCGGCTCCTTCTGACCGTCGAAGCCGCCGAGGCCGAGGGCATCGCGCGCCGCCTCGACGAACTCAACCGGGAGCGCCAGGCGATCGAGCAGGCGGCCGTCGAGGAGGCGCTCGCCCGGGCGGGAATCCTGGTCGAGGCGACGCCCGATCTCGCCGCGATCGTGCTCGACGGGCCGGACTGGCATCCCGGAATCGTCGGGCTGGTCGCCGCCCGGGTCACGGAGCGGCATGGCCGACCGACCTTCGCCTTCGCGACGCGGCCGGACGGGACGATTACGGGG
>JAFAPJ010000352.1 GCA_019247255.1 Methylobacteriaceae bacterium
GCCGCAGCGATGATCCTCGGCTTCTTCCTCGCCTGGGAGCTCGCCTGCCTCGCCTTCGGAGTCTCGGACCTCGTGCTGCCCCGGCCGAGCCAGGTGCTCGACACGCTGTGGCGACGCGCGCCGGTGCTGTGGCCGCACATGCTGCAGACGCTCGCGACCACGATGACGGGCTTCGCGCTCGGCGTCGTCACGGGCGTCGTGATCGGGTCCTTGATCGGCGTCTCACGGCTCGCCTACGAGACCGCCTACCCGCTGCTCATCGGCTTCTCGTCGATCCCGAAGGTCGCGGTCGTGCCGATCTTCGTGCTCTGGTTCGGCTCCGGCACCGTTCCGGCGGTGCTGACATCGCTCGTGATCTGCTTCTTCCCGATCGTCGTGAACATCGCGACCGGACTCGCCACGACCGAGCCCGAGCTCGAGGACGTGCTGAAGGCGCTGGGCGCTTCCAAGCTCGACATCCTGTGGAATGTCGGCCTGCCCCGGACGATGCCTTTCTTCTTCGCGTCCCTGAAGGTCGCGGTGACCTACGCCTTCGTGGGCACGGTGCTGTCCGAGACGGTCGCCTCGAACCGCGGCATCGGCAACGTGATGATGACCGCCTCGTCGAACTTCAACGTGCCGCTCGCCTTCGCGGGGCTGTTCATCCTCGCCGCGCTCGGCGTCGCCCTCTACGCGCTCTTCTCCCTCGTCGAGGGACAGCTCACGGGCTGGGCGACCCGCAAGCGCGAGATCTCGGTCTGAGGCGAGACCACGCCAATCCATTCACCCAGGAGAGCCGACGCCCATGCTTCGACCAATCGCGACCGCCTTCGCCCTCTGCCTCGCCGCAGGGATCGCGCAGGCTCAGGAGACCACGATCCGCCTGACGCTCGGCTGGAAGACGCAAGGGTCGGACGCGGCCTTCTTCGTCGCCAAGGACAAGGGCTACTTCAAGCAGGAAGGGCTCAACGTCGTCATCGACCAGGGCGAAGGCTCGGGCGCGACCGTCACCCGCATCATGGGCGGCGCCTACGACGCCGGCTTCGGGGACATGAACGCCATCATCCAGAATGCCTCGACCCGGCCCGCGGACGCGCCGGTCATGGTCTACATGCTCTGGAACCAGCCGCCCTTCGCGATCGTCACCAAGTCGGGCAGCGGCATCAAGGCCCCCAAGGACTTCGAGGGCCGCACGCTCGGCGGCGCGCAGGGCACGCCGACGACGCGCATGCTCCCGGTCTTCGCCAAGGCGAACAGCCTCGATCTCGGCAAGATCAAGGTCAGCAACATGGCGCCGAACCTGCAGGAGCCGATGCTCATCCAGGGTCAGATCGACGCCGCGCTCGTCTTCAACATCACGAGCTACTTCAACCTCGTGCTGAACCGCCAAGATCCGGACAAGGATTTCAGCTGGATTTCGTTCGGGGATTACGGGCTCGACCTGTACTCGAACGGGCTGATGGTGTCCCAGAAGCTCATCCGCGAGAACCCGAAGGCGGTCGCGGGCCTCGTGCGCGCCCTCAACAAGGCGGTCATCGAGGTCGGCAAGGACCAGGAGCTCGGCATCAAGGCGGCGGTCGCCTACGACAACCTCATCGACGAGAAGGTCGAGAAGCGTCGGCTGCAATTCTCCTACGAGAAGCTCATCGTCTCGCCCGAGATGAAGGAGGTCGGCGTCGGCGACCTCAAGGACGACCGGCTGAAGCGGACCATCGGCATGGTGGCCGCCGGCTACGACCTCGCGCGCCAGCCGGAGCCGTCCGAGGTCTTCAACCGCTCCTTCCTGCCCGCGAAATCCGAGCGCGCGCTCGACTACGTCAAGAACTGATCAGGCCGCCGCGGCGGGGGCCGATCCCACCCGCGCGTCGAGACGGCACGCCGTGCTCGCGACGCCCGCCTGGGCGTCGCGTCAGCGCGCGAGGTACGCCTTGCGCAGCATGCAATGCACGCCCTTGTGCTGGTTCACCGTCTGGGTGACGCGCAGGTCGGCCGCGATGGAGCAGAGCGCGTAGGCCTCGTCCCGCGTGATCCCGACCCGGGCGACCACGAGGTCGATCATCTCGCGCAAGGCCCGCTCGGCGCAGCGGTCGAGGTCCGGGTCGAGCCCCATGGTGATCACGTGGGTCGGCGTCTCCGCCTGCGGAGAGGCGAGCTGCAGGTCGCGGCGCAGCACGAGCTCGAAGGTGCCGGCCAGCGCGGTCTCGATCGCCGTCACGTTCACCTCGCCGTCGCCCTGCGCCCCGTGTCCGTCCCCGCAGGAAAACAGGGCGCCCTCGGCGAAGACCGGCAGGTAGAGCGTCGACCCGCCGACCAGCTCCTTGTTGTCGAGGTTGCCCCCGAAGGCGCGCGGGACGATCGAGGTACAGCGTCCCCACCCGGGCGGAGGGGCGACCGCCATCACGCCGAAGAAGGGCGCGAGCGGCAGGGTCAGCCCCCAGGGCATCCGGGCCGTCATCGCGCCCGCGTCGAGCCGGATGTGCATCTGGTGAAAGGTCGGGAAGTCGTCGGGCAGCGTCCCGGCGAGCGGCCGGTGGCGGTTGTAGCCCCAATCCTGGCGGAGCCGGACGTCGAGGATGCGGATCTCGAGCACGTCGCCGGGCCGCGCCCCCTCGACCGCGACCGGCCCGGTCAGGATATGCGGGCCGAACGGGATGCCGGGCTCGGCCGCGTGGATCGCCCGGAGCTCGGGCGGCACGTGGAAGCCCTCCGGCGGCAGGGCGTCTGGTCCGCCCGTCACGGTCTCGATCTCGATCCGGTCGCCGCTGCGGATCGTCAGGACGGGCGGCACGGCGGCGTCGAGATAGCCCCAGCGGCAGGTGTCGGGCGAGGCGGTCAGGCGGTGCATGCGGGCTCGGTCTCATCCAGGGCGCGGGAGGTCGCCTGCAGGATCGCGCGCTGCTCACCTGCCGTCGAGAGCGGCGGCTCCGCCCTCCAGCCGGGCCGCGAGCTGCTCGGCGAACTTCGCGGCCGCGACCGGGAGCGCGCGGCCCTGCAGCTGCCCCATCGCGAAGCGGGCCGGGGGGATGTCGCGCGCGTCGATCGGGCGAGCGATCAGCCCTTCGCGGTCGCGCAGGCTCTCGGGCGCCCCGATCTCGATCTGGAAGGTGATGGCCTGCTCGAGCCGAACGTAGCTGCGCAGGAACTCGAACGAGTTCGATTCGATCACGGGCGCGAGCCGGAGCGACCCCTGCGCGACTGCCCGCTCCAGGAGCTCGCGCCCCCCGTAGCTGCGGTCGGGCAGCGCGAGCGGGTGGTCGGCGCAGTCGCGCAGCCTGAGCGGTCCGACGCCCGCGAGCGGGTGGTCGGCCCGCATGATCGCCATCAGCCTCTGCTCGGCCGAGGCCAGGACCCGGAACCCCGTCGCCGGCGACATGCGGAAGATGAGCGCGAGATCGACCGCGTAGGCGTCGAGCGCGCGCAGCGCCTCCCCGTGGCTCGCGATCCGGACATCGAACTCGACCAGCGGATAGGCGCGCCGGTAGGCCGCGATCTCGGTTGGCAGGAAGTCGTGCGCGAGCGCGTGGCTGCAGGCGATCGCGACCGTGCCGCGCCGGAAGCCCGACAGGTCCTCGATCTGCGAGCGCACCCGGCCCATCTCTGCCACCTGCCCGCGCACGTGCCGGATCACGAGCTCCCCGGCGGCGTTCAGGCGCACGCCGCGCGGCAGGCGCTCGAAGATCGGCGTCCCGAGCTCGGCCTCGAAATCCTGGATGCGCCGGTTGAGCGCCGAGGCCGTGAGGTTCAGCCGCTCCGCCGCTTTCCGGATCGAACCCGCCCGAGCGACCTCGTCGATGTCGCGCAGGATGCGCAGATACCTCACGGCCGGCCCCGACTGATGCAAATTGGGAATAGGTCCGCGCGAAAGTGAGCACAAGACGGCACCGGTCAACCCGGCTCTACTGGTCGGGTCGGGACCAGATCCGGCAGGAGGAGGCCTGAATGCCGTCCGGGCTGAGCCGCCGTTCGTTCGGAGCGATCGTTGGCGCCGCGGGTCTCGCGTGGACGTTGCCGCGTCCCGCCCTCGCCCAGTCGCCGACGCGCCTGAAGATGGTGCTGAACTGGCGCTATCAGGGCCCGCAATGCTTCTTCTTCTTCGCGCAGGACCGGGGCTACCTCCGCCAGGAGGGTCTCGAGGTCGAGATGGACCAGGGCAACGGCTCCGGCGCAGCGGTGAGCGCGGTGGCGTCGGGCACCTACGATCTCGGCTTCGGGGACATCAATGCGCTCGTGAGCTTGATCTCGCGCGGGCCGGCCGGCGCCACGACGCCGCCGCTCGCCATCGCGGCGCTCTACAACCGCCCGCCTTTCGCGGTCGCGGTCCGGGCGGACGGACCGATCCGGACGCCGAAGGACTTCGAGGGCCGGACGCTCGGCGGGGCCGCGAACGACAGCGCGTTGAAGCTCTTCCCGGCCTTCGCGCGGCTCGCCGGCATCGACGCCGCCAAGGTCACGGTGACGAACATGCAGCCGAACCTGCGCGAGCAGATGCTCCAGCGCGGTCAGGTCGACGGCGTCTTCGGCTTCGTCAACACGATCCGCTTCTCAGCGAAGCAGGTCGGCATCGATCCGGACAAGGACTTCCGCTTCATCGAATACGGCGATTACGGCATGGATCTTTACTCCAACGCCGTGATCGCCTCGCGCCGGCTCGCCGCCGAGAAGCCGCAGGCGCTACGCGGACTGCTCGCGGCCATCAACCGGGGCATCAAGGATACGCTCCAGGACCTCGACGCCGCGGTCGAGACGGTGTCGCGCCGCGAGCCGCTCCTCAGCAAGCCCGTCGAGAAGGAGCGCATCGTCGCGACCCTCAAGGCCGAGATGAGCCATCCGGAGGGCCGGACCATCGGCATCGGCGACGTCGACGACGCGCGCTTCAAGAGATCGATCGCGATCGTCACGGAAGCGGAGGGCCTGCCGCGGGTGCCGGCCCCGGAGGAGGTCTTCAGCCGCGCCTTCCTGCCCCCGCTCGCCGAGCGGGTCACGAGCCTCGGCTGAGCGCATCCGCATGGATCTCGGTCTCGACGGACGGGTCGCGGTCATCACCGGGCCCGCGAAGGGGATGGGCGCCGCGATCACGCGCGCCTTCGCAGCGGAGGGCTGCCGCCTCGCACTCGTCGGCCGGGACGTCGCGGCGATCGAGCCGGTCGCGGCGGAGGTCCGGGTGGGTGGCGGCGAAGCGCTCGTGCTCGCCTGCGACGTGACCGAAGCGGCCGCCTGCGAGCGGGTCGCGTCGGTCACCCGCGATGTCTACGGGCGCATCGACATCCTGGTGAACGTCGCGGGCGGCTCGGGGCCGATCGGCAAGACGGGCTGGGAAACGAGCCCGGCGGAGTTCGACGAGATCGTCGACCTCAACATGCGCGGCTGCTTCAACACGATGCGGGCCTGCCTGCCCGCGATGATCGCGCAGGGGACCGGCAAGATCGTCAATGTGGGCGGCACCTTCGGCATGCGGGGGCGCGCCGGGCGCATGGCTTACTCGGCCTCGAAATGGGGCCTGCGCGGCATCACGAAGAGCTTCGCGCTGGAGGTCGGCCCGCACGGGATCAACGTGAATTGCGTCGCGCCCGGCATGGTGGACGGCCCGCGCTTCCGCGAGAAGGTCGTGCCCGAGATGGCGCGGCGCCTCGGCATCAGCGAGGACGAGGCCGCCGCCCGCCACGCCGCCGATTACGCGCTCCGGCGCGTCTCGACGGACGAGGACGTGGCCCATGCCTGCCTGTTCCTCGCCTCCGACGTCTCCCGCCAGATCACCGGGATCGATCTGCCGGTCGACGGCGGCTGGGCGATGCTGTGAGCGGGACGGTGCACGACCCCGATACCGGCTTCCTGGCCGACCTCGTGCTCGCCGGCGGCACGGTCGTGACGGGCACGACCCGCTTCCAGGCGGACGTCGCGACGAAGGACGGGCTCGTGGCGCTCGTCGGCGCGCCCGGGACGATGCCGGCCGCGCGCGAGACCGTCGACGTCACGGGCCAGTTCCTCCTGCCCGGCGCGATCGACGTCCACGTCCATTTCCGCGAGCCCGGCTACACCCACAAGGAGGATTGGCGCACGGGCAGCGCGGCGGCCGCGATGGGCGGCACCACGACCGTCTTCGAGATGCCGAACACCCACCCGCCGACCCGCTCGCTCGCGGAGCTCCGGGCGAAGCAGGCGGCGGCCGCGAAATCCCATGTCGATTACGGGCTCTACGGGCTCCTCGCGGAGGACAACCTCGACGAGCTGCCGGGCCTCATCGCGGGCGGGGTCAACGCCTTCAAATGCTTCATGGGCAACACCTTCGGGAACCTGCCCTCGCCTTCGACCGGGGCCATGCTCGAGGCCTTCGAGATCATCGCGCCCTCGGGGCTGCGGATCTCACTCCATGCCGAGACCGCCTCCATCATGGCCTGGCGCCAGGCGCGGCTGGTGGCGGCGGGCCGCAACGACCCGCTCGCCCATGTCGCGGCCCGGCCCGCGATCGTTGCGGTCGAGGCGGTGTCGCGCGCGGCCGTGCTCGCGGAATGGACGGGCGCCCGGATCCATGTCCTGCACATCTCCTCGGCCGCGGAGCTGCGCCCGCTCGCCGAGTCGAAGGCCCGTGGCGTCGAGATCACGGGCGAGACCTGCCCCTGCTACCTCCTCCTCGACACGGGCGACTATGCGCGGCTCGGCTCGGTCATCCGGGTGAACCCGCCGGTCCGCGACGCGGCGGACGCGGCCGCCATCCGCGCCGCCCTGATGTCCGGCGTGATCGACATGATCGCGACCGATCACGCGCCTCATACGCCCGAGGAGAAGAGGAAGGACGTGATCTGGGAGGCCGATTGCGGCTTCCCGGGCGTCGAGACCCAGATGCCGCTCATGCTGAATGAGGTCGCGCAAGGCCGCATGAGCCTCGAGCATTACGTGCGGATCTCGGCCGAGAACCCGGCGCAAGCCTTCGGGCTCTGGCCCGCCAAGGGCCGGATCGAGGCCGGCGCCGAGGCGGACATCGCGGTCGTCGACATGGAGCGCCGCGAGACGATCCGGGCCGAGCGGCTCCATTCGCGGGGCAAGATCACGCCCTTTGAGGGCGTGGAGGTCACGGGCGTGCCGGTCCACACACTTGTTCGGGGCCGCTTCGTCCAGCGCGACCGCCGGCTCGTCGCCGAGACGAGCGGCTGGGGCCGGCAGGTCACGGCGATCCAGCGGATGCCGCCCGCCAGGGTGCGCAACGCCGATCGGACCCTGGCAGCCTGCTTGCAAGCGCCCGCGCGGGAAGAGGCCTGACCCATGCACGCGCGCGCCGTCCGCCAGGAGGTCTCGACCGGGACATACGCCCCCGCCGAGGACGCGCCGGCGCGCCCGGCCTTCATCGAGTTCCAGGAGGCCTCGATCACCTACGGGCGCGGCGAGCGGGCGGTGCACGCGCTCGTGCCGACATCGCTGCGGATCGCGGAAGGCGATTTCGTCGCGCTCGTCGGGCCGTCCGGCTGCGGCAAGTCCACCCTGC
>JAFAPJ010000359.1 GCA_019247255.1 Methylobacteriaceae bacterium
TCCCGGTGCAGCGGAACGATCACCGTGTAGACGGGCAGCAGGCTCTCCGGAAGTCGCGGCACGGGGGCGGAGAGGCGGTTCGGCTCGAAGGGCGCGGCCAGCCGGGGCGTCGCGCCGGCAAGGAACGCGGCGCACAGACCCACCGCCGCGAGGTCGCGCGTCGTCTCGGGCCAGGCGACCGCGCTGGCGCCCGCCGCGAAGCTCACGAGCGCCACCGCGACGAGCTGCCCGAGCGTGACGCCGTCGCGGTAGCTGAGCCGGGGCGCGAGCCGCGGCAAGCCGTTGGCGGCGAGCTCGGCGACCGCCTCCCCACGGGCGAGGATGAGCGCCGCGCGCAACGCCGTCGGAGTCGTAACGACGAGATGCCGCGCGACCTGCCCGCGGGCCCCGATGAGCTTGCGCAGGGTCGGGCCGCGCGGCGCGGCCGCGACCACGAGCCGTCCCGGATGGCTGAGCGGCAGGACCCCGGTCAGCGCCGCCTCCGGAAACCGTGCCTCGGGATGCACGGCGAGGCCGTCGACGCGAAACGGCGCGCCGATCTCGGCCGCGAGCGCCCGGTAGAACGCGTCCTCCGAAAGAAGCCCCTCGCGGATCAGCGCCTCCTCGGCGCCGACCCGGCAGCGCCGTGCGACGCGCGCGGCCCTCCGCAGCGTCTCCTCGGCGACCCCGCGGTCGCGCAGGAAGGCGATCTCCGGCGGGAGCTCGCTCTGGTCTCTCGCCTCGGGCGAGCTTTCACCGGCCACGTCGAACGCCACGCTGACGGCGTCGATCTACATCATACGTTGCACGCGGGCAAAAGCCCGCTTGATATGGTGCACGCGGGCGAAAGCCCGCCTGGGCTCACCCTTCGTCTGGTCCATCTGGGGCAGGCCGCAGCCGCGGAGCGGGTCCACAACGCCTGGCTCCGCACGATCGAGGACGGGATCCATCCGGCCGACCTCTACCGCTCCGTCCTGTCCCGCCGACTCGTCGGCACGGAGGCTTTCGCGGACGCAGTGATCGCGCGGCTCGGCGAGGAGCCGCGGCGGCCGCGCGCGGTTCGCTCCGCGGGGTCGGCGACGTCCGAAGCTCTTCCCCTGGCGCGCCGCGCCTGACGGCCATCGTCTCGGCTCAGCGGCGCAGCAGGTCCGCGACGAGGGGATGCGGAAAGCGGCGGCGGCGGGAGATCGCGTAGAACGCCTCGCGGATCGCCTCGACCCGGCAGCGCTCGACGAGGAGGCCGCTCGCGAGCTCGTCGCGCACCACGACCGGCGGCACGAGCGTGAGCGCCCGGCTTTCGCGCGCCACGAGGCGCAGCATCGCCATGTCGTCGATCTCGGCGACGATCCGCGGCGCAACCCCCGCCTCCTGGCAGAGCCGCTCGAAGGCGATGCGCCAGGTGCTGCCGGCGGGCACGACGAGCGGCGCCCTGTCGAGATCGCGCGGGAACCGGAACGGCGCCGCACCGTCCGGCGGCGGATGGCCGACGAGGCTCACGGCCTGGTCCGTCACGAGGTCGTTCTGCCAATCGACATCCTGATCGGCGGGGGCCGGCTGGTTCGCCAGGACGAGGTCGAGCGCGTGCGATTCGAGGCCGGCCAGGAGGTCCGGCAGCGCTCCCGTGCGGATCACGAGCTCGACGTCGTCGCGCACGACGAGAGGCCGGATGAGCTCGATCTGGAAGTTGCGCGAGAGCGTCGCGATGGCCCCGACGCGAAGCACCTGGACGCCTTCGCGGCGCAAACCCTTCAACGTGTTGAGGAGCTCCTCGCCCGAGCGGAACACCGTCCCGGCATAGTCGAGCGCGATTCGCCCGGCCTCCGTCAGCTCGAGCTTGCGGCCGCGCCGCTCGAACAGTTGATGCCCCAACTGGGCTTCCAGGGCCTGCAGCTGCACGGACAGCGAGGAGGCCGAGACGGCGAGGCGCTCGGCCGCCCGGGTCAGGCTGCCTTCGCTCGCGATGACCCAAAAATAGCGCAGGTGGTGATAGTTGAGGAACGCCATCAAACGTTCGATAAATCAGAACGTACGATTATAAAACTCGAATTTTTCCGAAAGATCGGCTTGCGCGAACGGAGGAGAACTCGCTCGGAGCCGTCCATGTCCGCCCTCGCCTGGTTCGCCCTTCTCGGCCCGCTCGCGCTCGTCGCCGTCGCGGGGCTCAAGCTCGACCGGACGCCGCCGCGCCGCATGGCCGACCTTGCCTTCGCGGCCGCCCTTGGCTCACTCGCCATCGCGCTCCTCCTCGCGGTCGCGATCGCGGCGAACGGTCGGCTGACGACCCCGACCCTCGGGGCGGCCGGGATCGGCCTCGGGATCTATCTCGACGCGATCTCGGGCACGATGTTCGCCCTCGTTTCGTTCATCGGCGCGGTGGTGGTGCGCTACAGCCGCAACTACCTCGACGGCGACCCGCGCCACGGCGAGTTCCTGCGCTGGCTCTCGGTCACGCTCGCCTGCGTGATCACGCTCGCGATCGCGGGCAATCTCGGGCTCTTCATCGCGGCCTGGGTGGCGACGAGCCTGTCGCTCCACCGGCTTCTCCTCTTCTTCGGCGAGCGCCCGGCGGCGCAGCTCGCCGCGAAGAAGAAGTTCATCGTGAGCCGGATCGGCGACCTGTGCCTGCTCGGCGCGGCAGCGATCCTCTTCGCGCAGTTCGGTCGGCTCGATTTCGCCGGCCTGTTCGACGGCTTCGCCCGGGTCGGCGCGGCGGGCGGCGCTCCGCTCCAGCTCGGGATCGCGGCGGCGCTCGTCGCGGTCGCGGCGCTCCTCAAGTCGGCGCAGTTCCCGACCCACGGCTGGATCCTGGAGGTCATGGAGACCCCGACCCCGGTCTCGGCGCTCCTTCATGCCGGCATCGTCAATGCGGGCGGCTTCCTTGTGCTGCGCCTGTCGGGTCTGATGACGCTCTCGGGCTCCTCGCTCGAGATCCTGGCGATCGTGGGCGGTCTCACCGCGCTCTTCGGCTCGGTCGTCATGCTGACCCAGACCTCGATCAAGGTCTCGCTCGCCTATTCGACCGTCGCCCAGATGGGCTTCATGATGCTCGAATGCGGCCTCGGGGCCTTCTCGGCCGCGCTCCTGCACATCGTCGCGCATTCGCTCTACAAGGCGCACGCCTTCCTGTCCTCGGGCAGCGTGATCGATCTCGCCCGCGCCTCCTGGACGCCGAGCCCTGGCGGCCAGCCGCATCCGGCGCGGCTCGTCCTGGCGCTCGTCGCCGTGCTCGGCGTGGCGGCGGGTGTCGCCTGGGCGGCCGGCGCGACCGTCACGATGAAGCCCGGCGCCTTCGTGCTCGGCGCGATCCTGGCCATGGGGCTCGTCCACCTCCTGGCGAGCGCGATCGACGAGCGGCCGAACGGCTACGTGATCGGCCGCGCGGCGCTCCTCGCGCTCGTCGTGACGGGAGCCTACTTCGCCCTGCAGGCCGGCGCCGAGCGGCTGACGGCCGGCGCGCTGCCGGCGACCGCGCCGCTCGCTGGCCCGCTCGACCTCGCGATCGTGGTCCTGGCGATCGGCGCCTTCGGGGCCGTGACCGTCTTCCAGAGCCAGATGGCGCGCCATGCGGGCGAGCCGCGCTGGCAGGCGCTCTACGTCCACCTCGCGAACGGGCTTTACGTGAACACGCTCGCGAACCGCTGGGTGCTCCGCCTCTGGCCGCGCCGCGCCACGCTCGCCGCCTGATCCCGCCGCCCGCCGCCCTGTCCGGAGACCCTCCGATGTCCGCCCACGCCCTCCTCCTGCCCGAGAGCCAGCCCGCCCCCGACGCGGTGTCGCCCGAGCGCCTCGCGATCGAGGCGGCGATCACCCGGGCCTGCCGCAAGATCGCGCCGCTCTGGCCGCTCAAGCACTTCGTCGCGGTGAACCCCTTTCTCGGCTTCACCGACCGGACCTTCGCCGAGACCTGCGCGGCCCTGAAGCGCGTCGCCCGGACCGACATGCTGATGCCGCGCGCCTTCTACCGGGAGGCGCTCCGGGCCGGGATGGTCGACGACGCGGCGCTCGCGGCCGCGCTCGCCGAGGCGCCGTCCGTCCCCGGCGTGCCCGCGGACGTCGAGTCCCTGAAGGCGGCGGCCCTCACCGACCGCGCTCCTTCCGCGAACCCGCCCGCCGTCGTCGCGACGGTGGCCGAAGTGCTCGACCGGGTGAGCGGCGGCGACCGGCAGAGCTCGCTCGTCGGCTTCATGATCGACGAGATCTCGAAGTTCTGCGCCGGTTATTTCGACGAGGGTCAGGCGATCTGGCGGATGCCGAAGGGCGGCCGCAAGCCCTACGCGGCCTGGCGGTCGCTCGCCGCCCACGACCTCAATCCCGAGGTGATGGGGATCGCGAACTTTCGGCAGAGCGTGCTGTCCCTGCCGGAGGATCCGGTCGACGCGATCGCCTTCGTGGTCGGCCGGCTCGGGACGCCCGCCCGCGCGGTCGAGGATTACCTGCACCGGGCGCTTTTCGACATCGGCGGCTGGGCGGCTTACGCCCGCTATCTCGGCTGGAACGCCGAGCTTGACGGCAAGCGCGACGACACGCTCGTCGAGCTCCTGGCTATCCGGATTGCCTACGGCTACGGGCTCTTCAAGGCCCGCACCGACCCGGCCTTCAAGGCCGGCTGGGCGGCCGCGATGGCCGCGGCGGCGGCGT
Source organism: Methylobacteriaceae bacterium (assembly GCA_019247255.1). Taxonomy (GTDB): domain Bacteria; phylum Pseudomonadota; class Alphaproteobacteria; order Rhizobiales; family Beijerinckiaceae; genus Enterovirga. The sequence continues at coordinate 4,618 of JAFAPJ010000359.1, forward strand.
TGCCGGGCGACGAGCGGCTCGGCGACGACCCGGAGCTCGCGACCGACCTTCTCCTGCACGAGGCCTACGAGATCGCCTTCCGGCGGAGCCTCGTCGTCCAGCTCGCGGCGCATAACAGCGGGCCGAGGCCCGCCGCGCTGCCGGCGCGGCGCCCGGTCCAGGCCGCCTTCTGCATCGACGTCCGCTCGGAAATTTTCCGGCGGGCCTTCGAGACCGCGGCCCCGCAGGTCGAGACGATCGGCTTCGCGGGCTTCTTCGGTTTCCCGATCGAATACGTGCCGATCGGCCACCGCTTCGGCGGCGCGCAATGCCCCGTGCTGCTGAAGCCGAGCTTCGTGGTTTGCGAGGCGGTGAAGGGCGCGTCGGAAGAGGACGAGACCGAGATCCTGGGGCTGCGCCTGCTCCGGCGGCGGGCCGCCAAGGCCTGGAAGGCCTTCAAGGTCTCGGCCATCTCCTCTTTCAGCTTCGTCGAGACGGCCGGCCTGCTTTTCGCGGGCAAGATCGTGTCGGACTCGGTCGGGCTCACCCGCACGGTCGCCCATCCGCTCCTCGACGGGCTCGACCGCGACGTCGCGCGACGCGTCGGCCCGCGGCTCGAGCCGAAGAGCGTCGCGGGGCGCGTGACCGGGTTCGCGCCCGACGGGCGGGTCGCGA
>JAFAPJ010000455.1 GCA_019247255.1 Methylobacteriaceae bacterium
AGTCCAGTCATACCGTCCCGCCCGACCATGCCGACCTCGACGCTGACCCCCGCGCCCTCCGCCAGGATCGACGCCACTCCAGCTTGCATGAACACGACCTCGCGCAGGTCGGACCCGTCCCGCTCCACCACTTGCCCGGTCTCGAGCGGGATCTCCTCGAGTTCGTCCATCAAGCGGCCGAGCACGGGTTGCGGCAGGGATGCCAGCAGGCGATTGCGAGGCGGGCAATTGGTCTGGGTCACGGGGGGTTGCGAAGCAAGGGATCTTACTTCCGTCATCGAGGCCTCCGATTTGTAAGTGCGGAGGTTCGTCGAAGGGCAGCGAGAAGGCCTTCACAAAAGTTAAGGATGTACCGACTTTGCCTCCACTCAGAATGAGTTCGGGACCGGTCCTGACGAGGCCATCGCCGGCTGATACGGCCCCGGCATGATCCTCGGCCGCATTGGAGGTACGGCCTTCACCCCGCGCTGGGCAAATGACGCGATGCCAGAGCTTTTTCTCCGCAAACTGAGGCACGGTGCGCCCCTGCAGGCCGAGGACGAAGCGCTTCTGTCGTGTCTCGTTCAAGGCGCACGATCGTACGAGGCTCGCGCTGATATCGTGCCCCAGGGCAGCGCTCAGCGGATGCTCTCGCTCGTGTTGGATGGCTGGGCCTGCCGGTACAAGCTTCTTGCGAATGGCAGGCGGCAGATCACGGCGTTGTTCCTGCCGGGCGATCTCTGCGAGCCGTTCGGCGTGATGCCGCATGTCGTGGATCAGGGGCTGGCGGCGCTCACCCCCGCGGTCGTCGCCAGCGTTCCGCTCGGCGCGGTTCAGGACGCGGCTCGTCGCTGGCCGCGGATCGCCGAGGCGCTCTGGTGGGACCTGCTGGTCGCCGCGACCCTCGAGCGCGAGCACATCGTCAGCCTCGGGCGCCGTTCCGCCTCCGAACGGCTCGGTCATCTGTTCTGCGAGCTCCATGTCCGCCTGACGATGGTCGGCCTCGCGGACGAGGACGGCTTCGACCTCCCCATCACGCAATCGGACCTGAGCGACCTCCTCGGCCTGTCGGCCGTCCACGTGAACCGCTCGCTGCAGGACCTTCGCCAGACAGGTCTTCTCGCGCTGCGGGGTAGACGCCTAACCCTCTATGACATCGACAGGCTGCGAGAACTGTCCTTGTTCGAGCCGGCATGGTTTCACCCGAGGCGATCCGATGCGCTCCCGTGACCGCCAACACCGAAAGCCCGTAAACGACCGCCCAGGACGGCTCCATGCCTGAAGACGAGACAGACGCGGCGCGCATGGCCGAACTTGAGGCGGACAACCGCCGCCTCCGGCGCCTTCTGAAGGAACGGGACGCGCCGAGCGAGCTGCGGCACCGGCTCCGCAACACCGTCGCGATCCTGCGCACCATCATCCGGCGCTCCGCCCAAACGGAGCGCGACCGGGACGGCTACATCGCACACCTGGAGGATCGCCTAGACGCGATTGCGCGGGCCCAGGCGGTCGCCAGCGAATACGGCGTCGTAAGCCTCCACATGCTCGTGGCAGACGAGCTTCATCGGTACGGAGCCTCTGAAGGCGAGCGGGTCAAGCTGTCAGGACCGGAGATCGCGCTTCAGCCACAGGCCGGGCAGGTGCTGGCCTTGGCCGTCCACGAGCTCGCCGTGAACGCTGTCGAGCACGGGGCGCTGGGGTCGTCCGACGGTCGGATCGAGGTTGCTTGGACCTTGGAGCCGGGCCTCCGCGGTCGCGCTCTCGCGCTCCGCTGGAAGGAGCGGGACGCCGGCCACCTCGCGCAGACATCCCACCGAGGTTTCGGCACCGAGGTGCTGACGAACCTGCTCGCCTACGAACTCAAGGCCGACACGGCGCTTGCCTTCGAGCCCGACGGGCTCCTTTGCACGATTCGGCTGCCTCTTTCCGATCGGATCGGGCGACCGGTCGGCGGTGAGGGCGCCTAGGCTGCCAGCACCTTCGTGATCAAGCGCGGATCGACCGGCTTCTCGCACCGGGTCACGTGCGCGTAGCGGTCCGGCACCGAGGCGCGGTCGTACCCGGTCGCGAACACGAAGGGCACGCCGCGGGCGATCAGGGCGTCGGCGACCGGATAGGCCATCTCGCCCTGAAGGTTGATGTCGAGCACGGCGCCGTCGAGATGCGTTTCGCTCGCGACGAGCCTCAGCGCGTCGGGGATGTTCGCGACCGGGCCGACCACCTCAGCGCCGACCGCCTC
>JAFAPJ010000604.1 GCA_019247255.1 Methylobacteriaceae bacterium
TGACACGAATGAACCGGCTTTGTCGTCAAGTTGCCGGCAAAGGTCATCAATCATCATTCATCTTGGGCGGGAACGGACCCAGACATGCTCGTTGACGTCTTCGGGTCTATCACTCAATCAACGCTTCATTAGCCGGGGGCAGGGCGATGGAGCGGGGCGGGGCGGTCGCGTCCGAAGCGCGGGTGGTGAATGTGGGGCAGGGCGTCTTCGCCCTGCGCTACGTGGGCAGCGCGGCGCGCCCCCGGGCGCCCCGCATCGCGGTCGATCCCGGCGCGGGATCGGGCGTCTCGCTCATCGCGGCGCCCGGTCGCGCCGAGCGTGAGCTGCAGGCGCCCGGCGACTGCCTTCTGATCCGGGCCGAGCGCCCGGCGCGCGTCACCCTAATCGCGTCGGGCTGGGGCGCGGGCGGCTCGCTCGATGCCGACGTCACGCTCGAGCCGCTGATCGGGCCGGGTCCGGCCGCCATGCAGGAGGCCGCGCCCGCGCTGTCCGTGGTCGCGCATCTCGCCGGCCGAGGCGATGTCCGCTTCGAGGCCGGATCCTGGATCGGCGGCCCGTCGGGTCCGACCCGAATCGAGGGCCTGGCCCTTCATTGGTCGAACCGCCCGGACGACGTGGAGCTCCTGCTGACCGTCGTCAGCGAGGGCGCGCGGGGGCGGCGCCGCTTTCCGGCACGCCCGACGGGCGCCTTCGCCGGAACCCGCGGCGAGGCTGCACCGGTCGTCGCGGTCGAGATCGCGCTCTCGGGGGCCGGGGCGGATCGGTACCGGCTCGCCGGCGAGGCTCAGTTCCTCGGCGGGCCCGTCCAGGTGCGCGACGGAGCGCGGCTCCGCTTCGCGAGCTCGCTGCCGGGCGGCGGCCTTATCGGCCTCAAGCTCGAGCTCGCGCTTCAGCCGGAGCGCAGGAGGGCGGTCGCGCCAGAGGCCGTCGAGGTCCCCCGGCCGGGTTCCTCCACGTCGAGCAGGCCCGCGCCGACGCCGGCCGCGACCCGCGTGACGCCGGGCCGCGTCCGCCATTTCCGGCCGCCTGCCCCGTCGGGCGACGTCCCCCCTTCACCCGCCGCGGCCTGACCGGCGCGGCGCCACCCTGAATTTCGACTTCACCTGAGGAGCTGACGATGGCGACCTATAATTACACGCGCACCGAGCTCGACGACACGCTCGCCGGATCGGGCGTGTCGGACGACGCCCGCCAGGAGATCATCGCGACGCTGGAGCAGATCGGCGCCTACGGGTCGAGCGACGGCTCGACCGTGACGGTGAGCGCGGTCGAGGCCGGCGAGAACCCGACCGGCGGCTCGAAGGTCGTGGTCTACGGCGATTCCGTCTCGGGCGAGGTCACGGGCGTGCCCTCCGGCGCGGCCGCTGTGGTGTTCACCACGAACGACGACGTCAGCACGACGATCAACGGCACGGGCGTGAAGGCGGTCGTGACGTCCGGCGGCAACGACGTCGTCAACGTGACGGGCGGCAGCGCCGACATGATCGCGACCGGCGACGGCGACGACACGGTGAGCGGCGGGGCCGGCAATGACGTCGTGATGGCCGGGACGGGCGACGACGAGCTCTCCGGCGGCGCCGGCAACGACATGCTGAACGGGGAGGACGGCGACGACACGGTCTATGGCGGCGCCGGGAACGACACGGTGTACGGCGGCAGCGGCTCGGACGGCCTCTACGGCGACGCCGGGAACGACCTCATCTACGGCGACAGCGGCGAGGACACCCTCTACGGCGGATCCGGCAACGACACGCTCTATGGCGGGTCGGGCAACGATCTCGCCTACGGGGATGCCGGCGACGACTGGCTGTCGGGCGGCATCGGCAACGACACGCTCTATGGCGGGGCCGGCAACGATACGCTGATCGGCGGGTCGGGGGCCGATCTCCTCAACGGCGGCGCGGGGAACGACCAGTTCTTCGCCGGGGCCGGCGACACGATCATCGGCGGGTCGGGCGACGACACGCTCACGATCAGCGATCACCGGGCGAGCGACGTCGCGTCCTCCGTCACCAAGAGCGGCACGACGACCGTGTCCTTCGGCGACGGCAGCACGCTCACCTACAGCGGCGTCGAGCACATCAAGTTCGGCAGCGACCCGTCCTGAGACGCGGCGCGCTGAGCGGGGCGACCCGCTCGGCCGCCCGGCTCTCAGGCCGACCAAGGCGCGGCGTCCGGGGCGCGAGCTGCGGACGCCGTCACCTCCCTCCCATCCGGGCCCGGATCGACCGGGCCGAGGAGAACTGACATGGCGGATTACCGGGGCACCCCTCAGGCCGACAGCTATACCGGCACGAGCGGGGACGACACGATCTACGGCCGCGCGGGCGACGATGAGCTCCATGGCGGCGCGGGCGACGACATCATCAACGGCGGGGCCGGCGACGATACGCTCTTCGGCGACGAGGGCGACGACGTCCTCAACGGGGGTGCGGGGGCCGATGTCCTGGACGGCGGGCAGGGCGACGACGTCCTCTCCGGCGGGGCCGGCGACGACGTCCTCTCCGGCGGCGCGGGCGACGATGAGCTGACCGGCGGCGCGGGTGCCGACGAGCTTGACGGCGGTCAGGGCGACGACGTCCTTAAAGGCGGCGCGGGCGATGACGAGCTCTCCGGCGGGGCCGGTGACGATGAGCTCTCGGGCGGCGCGGGCGACGACGTTCTCGACGGCGGGACCGGCGACGACGTCATTACGACCGGGTCCGGCAACGACGTCGTCCAGGTCTCGGAGGGTTTCGGCAACCTGACGATCACCGACTTCGACCCGACGAAGGATCAGCTCGACCTGACGGCCCTGACGGGCGTCGGCTCGCTATCCGACCTGACGATCGTCCAGAACGGCGATGCGGTCGAGATCTCGGTCGCCGGCCAGGACGGGCTCATCACCGTCCAGGGCGTGACGGTCGACGAGATCACGGCGCCCGGCATCGTGGCGGTCGCCTGCTTCGTGGCCGGGACGCTGATCCGGACGCCGCGCGGCGACGTTCCGGTCGAGAGCCTGGCGATCGGCGACCTCGTGACGACCGCCTCCGGCGCCCGTCCGGTCAAGTGGATCGGACGCCGGGCGTTCTCGCGCCGTTTCGCGGAACGCTCCCCCAAGGTCGTGCCGGTCCGGGTCCGCGCGGGTGCGCTCGGCGATAACCTGCCGGAGCGCGACCTCCTCCTGTCGCCGGAGCACGCGCTCCATCTCGACGGGGCTCTGGTGCCGGCGGGCGCCCTCGTGAACGGGCGCACGATCGTCACCGACCCGAGCCTCGACGTGATCGCATACCACCACGTCGAGCTCGAGACGCACGACGTGATCGTGGCGAACGGCGCGCTCGCCGAGACCTACGTTGATCACGGCAACCGGCGCATGTTCGCGAACTTCGCCGACTATGTCGCGCTCTACGGCGAGGGCGAGGCTCCGGTCGACGACCGGGCGGGGCGGGTTCACCCGACCGTCGCGGACGGGCCGGAGCTCGACGCGATCCGGGCGCGGCTCGAGGCGCGGGCGACCCGCCGGGCCGCCTGACGCGCCGCATCCGGCGAGGAGAGAAGGCCGGCGTCGACGACGCCGGCCGTCGTTGCGTCAGGGGGTCGTCTCGACCCGGACGGGCAGCATCACGAGGTCGCGGTCGAGCCCGCGGTCGCAGCTCGTCCAATTGAAGCGCGTCAGGTAGAGCCGCAGCGTCCGGCCCGCGACGTCGAAGACGGGCGACGGGCTCTGAGGATCGATCAGCGACGGGTAGTCGTAGAAGGCCTGGCACTCCATCGTGCCGAACCAGGGGCGGAGAGGCGCGAGCAGCCGCGGCTCGCCCCAGGTCACGAGGTCTGGCGAGAGGCTGTAATAGATCCCGGGTGGGCGCGAGGCGCCGTTCGCGACCGAGAAGACGCCCGCGAACGGACCTGTCTCGCCGATCCGGACGACCGAGCGCAGGATGCCGAGCTGCCGGTCCGTGCCGACCGGGTCGCAGCCGCCAGGCTCGCCCTGGTCATAGACGCCCGGGAGACGCGACGCGAAGGCGCCGCCCCGGCGGGCGAGCCAGGGCCCCTCCGGCGTCGCGGCCGGGGCGCGGAGCAGGCAGTTGCCCCGTACGCCCGGATATTCGGCCCAGCTCAGCGCGTAGAGCCAGGCGCCGTCCCGGACGATGTTCGTCGTCGTGAAGAAGCCGGTCCGCGGGGCCCGATCCGGATCGTAGGGGACGGGCGGCGCCGCGACGACCCGCTCCGCGCGCGGCCGGAGCGTGAAGCTGAGTCCGTCCGGCCCGGCCGTCGCCGCGAGGATCGCGCTGTACCAGCAGCGTGGTCCGGGCGCGTCGGCGAAGCGGCATCGTCCCGGATGGCGCTTGCCCATGTATTCGTGGCTGACGAGCGCGAGGAGGCGCCCGTCCGGGACCGGGTAGAGCGCCTGAACCCAGAAGCGGTCGTCGAAGCGGGCGGGATCGGCATCCTCCTCGCCGCCGGTGCGGACCCGGCAGCGCGGCTGCAGGGCGTCGAGCGACGGCCCCGAGAAGGAGCCGTTCCCGTAATGCGCCGCGATGAGCATGGCCGAGCCGTCCGGGCGGCGCCAGGCGCGTGCAGGCGAGTCCGGGATGAAGTCGGCCGGGCAGCCCGCATCCTTCCAGCGAAACACCGTCTCGACCGGCCCGGCCGGCACGAGGCTCACGGACTGAGACCCCGCCGCGCCGGCCCGCCCGGTTGCGAGCGTGAGCCCGGCCGTCGCGAGCGCCGCGAGGAGGCGGGCGCCGCGGAGGGCGCTGCGCCGCCCCCGCGCGTTTACCGCGGAATCGCCGGCGTTGACCCGGCTTAAATCATCCGGCCGCCGTGGCGCGAATTTGCTCAAAATGGCGCGTCCGTCTTCGCGCTCCATCATGGGCCTTCTGCGCATTCGAGAAGGCAAGCGCTCCCGCTCCACGGGGAGGAGCGCGGCAGGAAGCATGGGGAGCTTCATCGGATGCGGATCTTTCTTCTGGGCGCGACGCCGTCGATCAGCGTTCCGCCCGACGCGCCCTGGGACACGAAGCTCGCGAGGACGGGCGGGAACACGGGCAACCAGGTGATCGCTCACAGCCTCCTGCGGGAGCTCGCCGTGAGCGAGGTGAGCTGGGACTATTCCATGCCGCCCGAGAAGGTGGGCGAGGAGTACGACCTCTTCGTGATCGCGGCCGCGAACTTCCTTCACGCGGGCTGCGATCTCGGCGGCATGGCCCAGTATATCGAGGCGACGCAGCTGCCCTGCCTCATGGTCGGGCTCGGCGCGCAGTCGAACAGCTACGAGCCGCGCATCGAGCTGAAGCCTGGGACGGAGCGGCTCGTCCGCGTCGTCGCCGAGCGGACCCGATCGATCGGGGTGCGCGGACCCTTCACCCAGGCGGTCCTCGACACGATGGGCATCCGCAACGTCCAGGTGACGGGTTGCCCGTCCTATTACGTGAGCTGCGAACCCACGATCGCGATCGACAAGGGGCCGCTGCCCGAGCGCCCGAAGGTCGCGATCAACGCCTCGCGCGACGTCTACCGGCATTCCTTCGACGCCGGCCACATGGAGCGGCTCGTTCGCGAGCTCGTCGCGCAGGGGATCGCCCTCGAGGCGGATTTCGTGGCGCAGAGCGAGGGCGAGGAGATCGTGCTCGCCGAGAACCGGGACGCGGCCGCCCGGGAGCGGGCGCTCGAGCGGCTGACCGCGCTCTTCGCCGGCGCCGCGCCGGACGCGGCGCTCCGGGACTGGTTCGCCCAGCATATGCGCGTCTATTTCTCCGTCGAGGATTGGGCGGAGGCGATCCGCTCCTACGATTTCGTCGCCGGGACCCGCTTCCATGGCTGCATCCTGGCCTTGCAGAATCGGGTGCCGGCCTTCGTGATCTGCCACGACACGCGCACGGCCGACATGTGCGCGTTTCTCGGGCTGCCGCACGTCAACATGACCGAGCTCGACCACGTCGACATTCGCGAGCTCCATGCGCGGGCCGACCTCGACGGACTCAAGGAGCGCTACGCGACGCTCTACCCGGCCTACAAGGCGTTCCTCGAAGGGAACGGGGTCGCTCACCGGCTCGCCTGAGCGAGCCTCGCCGGCTCACCTGTCCGGGCGGCCGACGAGGGCGCCCGGACGCTCCGGCGGGAAGATGTCGATCGTCTCCAGCGCGCGGCGGAGCGATCCGAGGCCGCGCTCGAAGCCGTAGCGCTCCGCGACCAGAGCCCGCGCGCTCGCGGCCGTCCGGTCCCAGAGCGCGTCATCCTCGACGAGCGCGGCGACCGCCTCGACCCAGGCGCCCGGGCTCTCGGCCAAGCGGTAATCGAGCCCCGCCCGGCCCGCGATCCCTTCCGCGGCGATCGGCGAGAGCACGGTCGGGCAGCCCTGCGCCATGGCGCCGATCACCTTGCCCTTGATCCCCGCGCCGGAGATGAGCGGCGCCACGAAGACCCGGGCCGATCCGTAAACCTCCCCGAGGTTCGGGGCGTGACCTCGAACGGTCACGCCGGGTCCCGCGAGGGCCTCGACGTCTGGCGTCACCTGGCTGCCCCAGATGGACAGCGTCAGGTCGGGCAGCCGCGCGCGCAGCAGCGGCATCACGTCCCGGCAGAACCGCACCATGGCCTCTTCGTTCGGCCGGTGGCCGTAGCTGCCGAGGAACGCGATGCCGCGCCGGCCCTCCCGCGGCGGCACGGACGGCGGCGCCTCGGCGACCCACGGGCAGAGCGCGACCTTGGCGCGGCCGAGATGGTGGCTCTCGATGATCGCGGCCTCGACCTCGCTGTAGGTCAGGGTCAGGTCGACCTCGCGCATGAGCGCGAGCTCGGCTTCGCGCGTCACCCGGCTGCGCGCGACGAGCTTCGGGTCGTTGCCAGCGAGCCCCGCCCGCAGCTCCCGCAGGAAGTGCAGATCCGCGACGTTGAAGACGCGCTTCGCCCGCGGCAGGTAGCGCCGCAGGAGGGGCAGGGCGATCCGGGCGACGTTGTAGCGGGTCATATAGACGAGATCGAAGCCGTCCGGCCGCCCGGCGAGCGCGGCCTCGAGCGAGGGCGCGAAGGGCGCGTGCAGGATCTCGACGCCGCGTCGGCGGAGCGCGGCGGCGTAGCGCCCCCCGCCCGCCGCATCGAGCGGCGCCACCGTGACCTTGTAGCCGAGCGCCTGAAGAAGCCGGATTTCCTGGTCGGCCGCGTAGCTGCCGGCATCCATGTCGGGGCGCGGCAGCTGGAGATCGATCACGAGCGCGCAGCCGTCCGCGCCACGGTCGAGCGCGAGGGCGAGCGGCGCCTCGTCCGGCGTCAGCGTGGCGAGCTCGGCGCGCCAGCGCCGCCGGGTCGCGGTGTCGAGGCGCGGGGGCGCGAGCGCATGGCCGCCCGCCTGATCGGCGAGATCCGGCCAGGGACGCGCCACGGCGGCGTCCGGCACGACCACGAGCGCGCGGCCGAGACGCCCGAGCGCGAAGGCGAGCGCCGCCAGGGCGGCTTCGGTGCTCTCGGCCGGCCCGTCCGGGCCTTCCCCGACGAGGGCCGCCGCCGTCGCGAGCGCCTCGCGATCGATCATGACGGCCTCGGCCCCGAGCTGGTCGACGAGGCGGACATGGTCCGCGCGCGGATCGCGCGGATTGCCACCCCAGGCGAGCGGCTCGACCGTCCCGGAGGCGCGCACGATCCGACCGGCTTCCGCGAGCCGCCCCTCGCGGGTCAGCACGGCGGCGCCGGCTGCGCCGAGCCCGTCGAAGGTCGTGAAGGCCGCGTCGAGCGCGTCGAGCCAGCCGGGCAGCGGCTCGCACCCGGCCCTGAGGAGCACGACCCGTCGCGCCCGCGCCATCGCGCCCGCGCGCGCGAGCCAGCCCGGCCCGTCATCGGTGCGGCCGAGGCCCGAGACGAGTTCGGCGAGGCCGTCCGGCTCGGGGCCGACGAGCGAGACCTCGAAATCCGCAGACGGGCTCGAGAACAGCAGCCCCGCCGCGCTGCGCCGGACGGATTCCGCGTTCCGGGCGCCGTGAAGGAGGATCGTGAACCGAGGCTCGGCGGGCGAAGGCAGGGGAAGCGGCGGCTCCTCGCCTGAGCGCTCGCGGCCGGACAGGATCGCCTGGCAGCGGATCGCGAGCGCCGCGTCGGCGCCGTCCTCCCCGGCCGCGAGCCGCTCCAGATGCGCGAGAAGCCCCGGCGCACGCCGGGACGCCAGCGGGTCCTCCTCCGGCTCCGCGAGCGGACGCCCGGCGCCGTCGCGGGCGTCGGAGGCGAGGCGCGCGGCCGGCAGGATCTCGGCCGCGGCGAACAGGGTCGCGCCGCTCCGCTCCTCCACGAGGCTGACGACGTGCGGCGCGCCGTCGAGCCAGGCGTCGGGCACGCGAAGCGACACCTCCGCGCCGCCCTCCGGATCCGGCGCGACCGCGGCCGCGGCGACCGCCCGGTCGTCGACGAGGAGCCTCAGCCGGACCGCTCCCTCCGCCTGCGGAAGACGGCCGGTCAGCGTCGCGCCGTCGAACGCGCCGAGCACGAAGGGCGCGAGCTGCGCGGCCGGGAGCCGCAACGGCAGCCCGTCGATCGGGCGGCCGTCCGGGAGGGCGACCGCCACCTCCGCGGCTTCCACGATCGATCGCGCCGGCAGCACGAGCTCGACAAGCTCGCCTGCGCCGCACGCGACCGCGAGCGCCTCCTCAGGGCGGAGGCATGTCATCCGCGAGGCGGCTGCGCCCGGCATTCCAAGCGTGAGCCTGGTGAAGAAGAGGTGCGCGCCTGCCTGGCCCCGAAGGGGCTGGAGCACGAGGGACAGCCGCAGGCTCTGCGCGTCGGCCGGCACGGTCATCTGCACGGAGGCCGCGGCGTAATCCGCCGCCGCCCGTCCGCCGAGCCGCTTCTCGATGCGAGTCTCGGCGCGGGCGAGAACGCAGCCGTCCTCGCGCAGGGCGTCGAGGCAGATCAGGCCTTCGCAGCGATGGAGGCCGAAGAGGCCCGACGCCTCGTAGCGCCGGCCGGCGAGGACCGGGGTCGCGTCGCGCCCCGAGGCATCGCGGTAGATCGCGACCAGCTCGGCGGCGCCGGCCGCCGCCAGATAGGCGGTGTGCCCCGCCTCGAGCGTCCATTGCTCGGCGATGTCGCGGCCGATCCGGCCGGCCTGGGGGTCCGCGAGCCCGAAGGGCGGGGTCTCGCCATCCATGGCGGGGTCGTGAAGCAGGTTGAGGCCCGGGAGGCCGCTCTCGTCGAGGCGGGTCAGCCGCGTCGGGACCGTCGGCTCGCCGTTGATCGCGAGGTGAAGCGCGGCGTCACGCGCGGGCAGGAACATCAGGAGGTGTCGGCCCGCGGCCTCGACGAGGCGCGGCCGAAGCGCGGGCTCCGGCCGGGTTCCCGCTGCGGTCTCGTCCATGGGCACGAGCCGCAAGGACGGAGCGGTCTGGATGGCGGCGCTCATGTCGGCTCCGATCTGACGAGACGAATCCCGATCGGGCGCGGATAGCGAACGAAGTCCTTCAGCGGCTTTCACCGCTGGTCCGCATTTTTCGAGGAAAAACATGCGGAGCTTTCGGCTAAAACGTCGCTCAGAGCTTAAATCGTCTTTGGTTCGCCTCGGACATACCTCGCCCTGGGCGGGGTTTTGAAGATCATGCAGGTGGACGGGTCGGTCCTGGGCGGGCGGGCGCTGGAAAGCGGCGCGGACGAGACGGCGCCGGGGGCGGTCGCGAGCGTCTCGCCCGAGCGGGGGCTCGAGGGCGTCTGCATCGATCCGCGTTGCCCGAGCCGGCCGGCCCGGGTGGACGTCCTGGCCGGAGCCGCGGCCGAGCCGACCGTGCTCGCGACCGTATTCGCACTGCGGCCCTGGCCCGAGGTCGGCGATCACGGCTTTCGCGTGCGCTGGGCGGATTTCGACCCGGCCCGCGTCCGGCACATGGCGGCGCGCGACCCGCAGGGCCGCATCAGCGTCGAGAGCGGCGGCAGGGGGCTGCCGAGCCAGGCCGACCTGCCGACGCTCGCGGAGCTCGTCAGCCTCGTCGCGCTCGCGGCCGAGCTCGCGGATCCGCTCCAAGGACCCGATCTCGCGGCCGAATACGGCGTCGTGCGCCTCTCGGGCCTCTTCGACGACGCCTGGTATCTCGAGCGTCATCCCGACGTCGCGGCGGCCGGCATGGACCCGCTGCTCCATTACCTGGTGGCTGGGGAAGCGGAGGGGCGCGCCGCGTCCTTCTACTTCGACGCGGCCCATTATCGGGCGACCGCGGGCGTTAGCGCGGCCGGCAGCGTGCTCGCGCATTACGTCCAGGGCGGCTTCCGGGAGCGCCCGGCGACCAGCATCCATTTCGACGGCGCCTGCTACGCGGAGCATTACCGTCTCGCGCCAGAGCAGGACGCGCTCGCCGACTTCCTTGCCCAGCGCCGCCTGCCCAACCCGAACCGCCTCTTCGACGTCGTGCGCTATCT
>JAFAPJ010000647.1 GCA_019247255.1 Methylobacteriaceae bacterium
GGAAGGTGATCCGGGCCCGGGGCGCCTGCGACGACAAGGGCCAGGTGATGACCTTCCTGGAGGCCTGCCGGGCCTGGAAGGCGTCGGCCGGCGAGTTCCCGGTCGGCATCACGGTCCTGATCGAAGGCGCGGAGGAGAACGGCTCGAAGGGGCTGCCGGAATGGCTCGTCGCGAACCGCGACGAGCTCAAGGCCGACCTCGCCCTCGTCTGCGACACGGGAATGTGGGACCGGGCGACGCCCGCGATCACGACCTCGCTGCGCGGGCTCGTCTACCGCGAGATCATCGTCCGGGCGGCCGACCGCGACCTCCATTCAGGCAGCTTCGGCGGCGCGGCCCGCAACCCGATCCGGGTGATCGGCCGGATCGTCGCCGACCTCCACGACGAGCATGGCCGGATCACGATCCCGGGCTTCTACGAGGGCGTCCACGACACGCCGCCGGAGGTGCTCCAGCGCTGGAAGGCGCTCAACCTCACGGCCGAGGACTTTCTCGGCCAGGTCGGGCTGCGGCTTCCGGCCGGCGAGACGGACCGAATGGTGATCGAGCAGATCCAGTCGCGCCCGACCTGCGACGTGAACGGCATCGTGGGCGGCTATACGGGCGAGGGCTCGAAGACCGTGATCCCCGGGGAGGCGCGCGCCAAGATCTCCTTCCGGCTCGTCGGCGACCAGGATCCGGCGGCGATCAGCGCCGCCTTCGAGGCTTTCGTGCGGGCCCGCATCCCGGCCGATTGCTCCGTCGAGATCCTCGACCACTCCTCCGCCCGGGCGATCCAGCTCCCCTACGACATGCCGGCGCTCGGGAAGGCGCGCGAGGCGCTCGCGGCCGAATGGGGCCGCGAGGCCGTGACGATCGGGTCCGGCGGCTCGATCCCGATCGTCGGCGACTTCAAGCGCACGCTCGGGCTCGACACGCTCCTCGTCGGCTTCGGCCTCGACGACGACCGGGTGCATTCGCCGAACGAGAAGTACGATCTCTCGAGCTTCAATAAGGGCGCCCGCTCCTGGGCCCGGATCCTCGGAGCGCTCGCCGCATGACGTATCGCTGGTTGGCCGCGCTCGCCCTCGGGCTCGGCGGCCTCGCCGCGCCCGCGCTCGCGCTCGAGCCCTTCCAGCCGAGCGTGCCGGCGCTCCGGTCCTGCGCGCAATACGGGCCGGGCTTCATCGCGGTGCCCGGGACGGAAACCTGCACGCGGATCTCCGGCCGGGTCACGGCCGAGGCTGGGACGGCGACGCGGAGCGTGCGCCGGGAGGACATCGCCGGCTTCGGCACGAGCGGGCGCGTCGCCGTCGACAGCCGAACCGCGACGCCCTACGGGCCGCTTCGCGCCTATCGCCGGGTGCGCGTCGGGGACGGGACGATCCGGCCCTGAGCGAGCGCGGATCAACGCGGCTGCGTTGACCGGTCACCAACAATCATCGGGGCTTTGGCGCCCATCGGCTTGACCCGGCTAGCCCCGGGGCTTTGTCCTCGCTTCAGATTCGTGACCGACGTAGGACGCCCCGATGCCGCCCACCGAGACATGGACCTTTGTCGACGGGCAATGGCTGTCCGGCAACCCCTCCCTCATGGGACCGCGCAGCCACGCCTTCTGGCAGAGCTCCTCGGTGTTCGACGGCGCGCGCTTCTTCGAGGGCGTGATGCCCGACATGAAGCTCCACGCGGAGCGCGTGAACCGGTCGGCGGCGGCGCTCGGATTGCAGGCCACGATGGAGGCCGACGCGATCGTGGAACTCGCGCGCGAGGGCGCCAAGCGCTTCGGTCCCGACGCGACACTCTACGTGCGCCCGATGTACTGGGCCGAGTCGGACGGTCCGAACTCCATCGTGCCGGACGCGGCCTCGACCCGCTTCTGCCTGTGCCTCTACGAGGCGCCGCTGCCGCCGGCCGGGGCCGGCATGCGGTTGACGGTCTCGCCCTTCCGTCGGCCGACCCGCGAGACGATGCCGACGGACGCGAAGGCCGGCTGCCTCTACCCGAACGGCGCGCGCGCCATCCAGGAGGCGCGCTCGCGCGGCTTCGACAACGCGCTCATGCTCGACATGGTGGGCAACGTCGCCGAGACGGCGACGACCAACATCTTCATGGTGAAGGACGGGGTCGTCATGACGCCGGTCCCGAACGGCACCTTCCTCAACGGCATCACGCGTCAGCGCATGATCGCGCTTCTGCGCGCGTCCGGCATGACGGTCGTGGAGACGGCGCTCCGCGCGGCGGATTTCGCGAGCGCGGACGAGGTCTTCACGAGCGGCAACTTCGCCAAGACCATGGCGGTCGTGGCGCTCGACGATCGCGACCTGCAGCCCGGCCCCACCGCGCGGCGCGCCCGCGAGCTCTACTGGGACTACGCCCATGCCGGCTCAGCCTGAGCCGAGCGGCAAGCCTAACCCCTGAGCCTGAGGCCGAAAATCCGGAAGGCGAGGGCGAGGAGGAGCCCATAGGCGAGGGCGCTCGTGACCACGAGCGCCGCCAGTGTCCCGAGATCGGCGAGCGGGCCGAGCGGCGCGGTCCAGCGCGCGATCGGCGCCGGCGCGAGCAGGCAGATGGCCGCGACCGCGGCCCCGCCGACCGCGACGGCCGCGACGGTCAGGCCGAAGGCGCGGTCGGGCGCCGTCCAGCCGCGCCGCCGCGCGAGGAGCCAGAGCAGCCCGACATTCAGCCAGACTCCCACGGAGGTCGCGAGCGCCAGGCCGGCGGCGCCGTAAGGGTCCGTGAGCACGACCTTCAGGGCGACGTTCGCCCCGACGCCTCCGAACGAGGCCCAGAGCGGCGTCGCGGTATCGCGCCGGGAATAGAAGCTCGCGACGAGCGAACGGACGAGGACGGCGGCCGGTAGCCCGACCGAATAGGCGGCGAGCACGGCGCCGGCCCGCCGCGCCGCCTCGGCGTCGAAGGCGCCGCGCTGGAAGAGCGCCGTCATGAGGAGGTCCGGGACGGTCAGGAAGGCGATCGCGGCCGGGACGGAGAGCGCGAGCGTCAGCGCCATCGCGCGGTTCTGCGCCCGGTGCGCCGCGGCGGGATCGCCCGCCGCCACGAGCCGGCTCATGGTCGGCAGGAGCACCGTCCCGGCCGCGATCCCCACGACGCCGAGCGGGAGCTGGTAGAGCCGCTCCGCGTAATAGAGCGAGGCGAGCGCGCCCGCCGGGAGTGTCGAGGCGAGGATCGTGTCGGCGAACATCGCGATCTGCGTGCCGGCGGAGCCGACCACCGCGGGCCCGAGCCGCGCGAAGAAGCCGCCGAGGTCGCCGTCCCGCGCCGGACGACGCAGCCGGGGTGCGAGGCCGGCGCGGGCCGCCTGCCACCAGAGCAGCGCAAGCTGCAGGACGCCCGAGATCGTGACGCCCCAGGCCGCCGCGTGGCCGACGCTGGGGAAGAGG
>JAFAPJ010000485.1 GCA_019247255.1 Methylobacteriaceae bacterium
GGAAGACGCGCTCCGCCGCGGCTCGGCTGGTCGCGGACGGCTTCGTGCGGGTGAACGGGCAGCGACAGGACAACCCGGCGAAGGGCGTGGTCCCGGGCGATGTCCTGACGATCGCGGCGCCGCACCGCACCGCGGTCGTGAAGGTGCTGTCGACCGGCGAGCGGCGCGGACCCGCGCCCGAGGCCCGCGCGCTCTACGAGGACCTCTCGCCCGCGCCGGCCGAACCGCCCGCGGCGCCCGAAGGCTGAGCGGGTCTGAGCGTCGGAGGGGCGAGCGGATTGTCGTAGAGCGCCGTCGCGTCCGGACGGTCGAGACCGGCCTCGCCCGTGAAGGCCGCCCACATCGCCTCGATCGCGCCCTCCGGCACGCCGTCCGTGATGAGGACGAGCCGCGTGCGGCGGTCCTCGCCCGGCCATGCCGCGAGGGTCGCGGGGCTGTGCAGGAGGTGCGCGACGCCGTGCAGGACGAGCGGCCCCCCGGTCGAGCCTGCGAGGTTCACGAGCCCCTTCAGACGGAGCAGCCGCGGGCCGTAGCTCGACCGCACGAGATCGAGGAAGAGCGAGAGCGTGCTCTCGGCGACCGGCCGATCCGCCGTCAGCACGAGGGAGCGGATCGACGCGCCATGGCGGTTCACGTCATGCGCGTGCCGGTGCGCATGGGCGTCATGCTCCTCGGCCCGGAGCCAATCGCCAACATCCGCGATCTTGCCGTCGAGATCGAAGAGGCTGCCCGAGAGCACGGCGGCGGCCGGCACGGCGCCGTTGACGGCCGTCACGACCCGGGCGGCCGGGTTCAGCTCCCGCAGGGCCTCGTCGAGCGCGCCGCCCACGGCCGGACCGGCAGGCAAGTCGGTCTTCGTGAGGACGATCCGATCCGCGACCGCGACCTGCTTCGCGGCTTCGGGATGGCGCGCGAGGGTCGCGGCGCCGTGGACCGCGTCCACGACCGTGACCACGCCCGTCACCGCGTAACGCAGCTTCAGGTAGGGGTGGTACAGGACCGCGGCGAGCACCGGGACGGGGTCGGCGAGGCCTGTCGTTTCCACGACCACGCGCCTGAACGGTGAGATGCGGCCGTTGTCGCGCCGCCGCAGCAGGTCCTCGAGGGTCTGAACGAGGTCGCCCCGGACGGTGCAGCAGAGGCACCCGGCCGAGAGCAGCACCATCCCGTCCTCGACCGTCTCGACGAGCAGGTGGTCGATCCCGACCTCGCCGAACTCGTTGACGATCACGACCGTCTCGGCGAGCGCGGGATCGCGGAGCAGGCGGTTCAGCAGCGTCGTCTTGCCGGCCCCCAGAAAGCCCGTGAGCACCGTCAGCGCGATCGGGTCCGGGCGGCCGGACACGCGGGCTATTCCGTCGCCGAGGAGGCTTTCGCCTGAGCGGGCTTCGGCTTGACGGCGGCCCTGGCGGCGGCGCCCTCGGGCCGCGGCTTGGCGGCCGCGGCGGGTTTCGGCTTCGCCGGGGGAGCGACCGCGGCGGTCCGGGGCTTCGTCTGCGCGACGGGCTTCGCCGCGAGGTTATCCTTGAGAGCCGCGCGCGGCGCCGGGCGCGTCTTCGCGGTCACGTCCTTGATGCCGACGCTCGTCGCGATCGGCGCCGGTGCGAAGGCGGTCACGGCCGCGGGCGGGGTCGCGCCCGTGCGGGCGAGGCGCTTCGTCCGCACCGGACGCGCCGCGATCCCGACCCCGCGGGCGCGCGGAGCCTCGCCTTCCGCGGTCGCGCCGGGCGCGGCGCCGAGCCAGATCGGGATCGGCGCGAAAGCGACCCGCGGTCCGAGGTCCCGCCGGCTGCTCGGGATCGGCGTGTTGTCGAGCGCGCCCGCGAAGCCCGTCGGGGTGAAGAGCGGCGCGACCGCGTTCTCGGCATTCGGCGAGGCTGCCGCGACGGCCGCCGGCTCGTCGTCCGCCTCCGGCTCCCGGTGCCGGCCGCCGCAGACGATCGGGCGCAGGTTCGGCGGTGCGAGCAGCGAGGAGGGCGGCAGGTCCTCGACCTGCTGGCCGCCCCAGCCGGCCGATTGGAAGCCGGTGTCGAAGAGGTCGGCCGCGCGCAGGTCCCGTTCGCGCGCCGAGCCATAGCCCATGACGACGGTGATCAGCTTGCGGCCGTTCTGGGTCGCGGTCGCCACGACGTTGAAGCCGCCCATGCAGATGAAGCCGGTCTTCATCCCGTCCGCGCCCGGGTACCGGCCGAGGAGGCCGTTGTGGTTGCGGATGATGTTGGGGCCGAGCTTGAGGGCCCCGATCTGGAAAAGCCCGTTCTGCTCGGGGAAGTCGCGCAGGAGCGCGCGGGCGAGGATCGCCATGTCCCGGGCCGAGGTTTGCTGGCGCTCGTCCGGCAGCCCGCTCGGATTGACCCAGCGGCTCTCGCGCATACCGAGGCGCCGCGCGGTCTCGTTCATCATGACGGCGAAGCCGTCGACCGAGCCCCCGAGATTGTCGCCGATGGTGGTCGCGATGTCGTTCGCGGACTTCACCATGATGATCTTGAGCGCGTTCTCGAGCGTGAGCTGCGTGCCGGGCTTGAAGCCCATCTTGGAGGGCGGCTGCGCGGCGGCGTCGGGTGTCACCGTGATGAGCGTGTCCATCGAGACCTTGCCCTGACGCACGAGGTCGAGCGCCACGTAGGTCGTCATCAGCTTCGTGATGGAGGCCGGGAACCAGGGGTCGGTCGCCCGCTCCGCGAACAGGACGCGTCCCGATTGCGCGTCGACCACGAGCGCGGGCGTCGCCGCCGTCGCCGCCCCGATCGCGCCCAACAGGCCCGCTGCCGCGGCCGCGATCGGCCAGGCTCGGCTCGCCATACGTCCCGCTCCGTTCTGTCGCCCGGCCGTCGCCCGGCGGTCGCGGCGCACCAGCCGCTTTCCGCCCATCCTCGGCTCAGCTTGTTGCGGGGACGTTATCGGCTCATACGTGGCGACAGCAAGGCATCGGTCGGGGAGGCGCTGAGCTAGGGTCGGATGGGGTACGCTCTCCTCTGGATCCCGGCGACCCTGGTGGCGGCGGCGGCGCAGACGGCCCGCAACGCGATGCAGCGCCGGCTCACCGAGCTCATCGGGACCGTCGGGGCGACCCAGGTCCGCTTCCTCTATGGATTGCCGTTCGCGATCCTGTTCCTGGGCGTCGTCCTTCTCGCGTCGGGCGAGCACCTGCCGGGTGGCGGGGCAGCCTTCGCGGGCTATCTCGCGCTCGGCGCCGGAACCCAGATCGCCGCGACCGTCCTGATGCTCGCGGCCATGAGCGGCCGCTCGTTCTCGGTGGTCACCGCACTCCTCAAGACGGAGCCCGTGCTCCTCGCGATCGGCGGCTTCCTGGTGCTCGGCGACCGGCTCTCGCCGCTCGCGACGCTCGGGATCGCGGTCGCGACGGGCGGCGTCCTCACGGTCTCCTGGTCGCCACGCACGGCGGGTGACGTCGCGGGCGCCGGATGGCGGCCGATCCTCCTCGGGATCGCGGCAGGCGGGCTCTTCGCCTTCTCGGCGATCGGCTTTCGCGGCGCCATCCTCGCGCTCGACGGCGGCTCGTTCCTGGTCAGGGCCTCGACCGCGCTCGCCGGCGGCCTCGCGCTTCAGACGTTCGCGCTGGCGCTATGGCTCGGCGCCTTCGACCGCCGGGCCTTCGCGGCGAGCCTGCGGGAATGGCGGTCGTCGCTTCTCGCCGGCTTCGCGGGGGCCTTCGCATCGCAATTCTGGTTCATCGGCTTCGCGCTGACGGCGGCCGCGAACGTGCGCACGCTCGCGCTCGTCGAGGTGATCATGGCGCTCGCCGTGTCGCGCCGCTTCCTCGCCCAAAGCACGTCCCGCCGCGAGCTCGCCGGCCTCGGCCTCATCACGGGCGGCGTGCTCGCCCTCCTTCTCGGTCAGGCCTGAGGCTGCTCTGCCGCGCCGCGAGCCTTGATCGCGAGGGCGTGAAGGCCGCGATGGAAAGCGGGCGCCAGGGCGGCGTTGACCAGGCGGTGGCGCTCCACCCGGCTCTTGCCGTCGAAGGCCGCCGACACGACATCGATCCTGAAATGAGTTTCACCCCCTTCGCGCCAGCCGGCATGGCCGGCATGCTGGTGCGATTCGTCCGCGACCTCGAGCGCGGTCGGGCGAAACTCCTCCGTCAGCTTTTCGACAATCCACTCGCGTAGGCTCATCCGCATCTCCTCCCGGCGCTTGCCGGCCCGACCGTCCGCCCCTCATAGTCAGAGACCTATGGACCTCAACTCGCCCTATTTCGACCGCATCCGCATCAAGCCGAGCTGCGACGAGCCGCGCCCGAGCGCCGAGCCGGCCTGCGATCGCGAAGGGTGCGGGCTGATGGGCGAGTTCCGCGCGCCCAAGGGGCGCGGACGGGAAGGGCAATACTGGCGCTTCTGCCTCGGCCACGTGCGCGAGTACAATCAGAAGTACAATTATTTCGCCGGAATGTCGGACGACGACGTCGTGGCCTACCAGAAGGACGCGGTCGTCGGACATCGTCCGACCTGGACGATGCGGGTCGACGGCGGACGCCGGCGGCGTGATGGCGGCCGAATCCGCGTCCTCGGGCAGGTCGAGCGTCTCGAGC
>JAFAPJ010000102.1 GCA_019247255.1 Methylobacteriaceae bacterium
CCACGGCCTTCAGCCTCATCCGGTCCCAGGATTCGATCGGCACGATCTCTGAACTCGGGCTCATCTTCCTCCTCTTCATGATCGGCCTCGAGATCGACCTGAAGAAGATCCTCCGCTCGGGCAGCGTCATCCTCGGCACGGCCGGCGTCCAGATCATCGGCGGCGCGGCGCTCGGTGTTCTCTTCTTCCTGTTGATCGGCCAGCCGCTCGGCGGCGGGCGCTGGGACGCGCTCTATCTCGGGATCGCGGCCGCGCTCTCCTCGACCGTCATCATCGTCAAGGTGCTCTACGACAAGCGCGAGCTCGACACGCTGCCGGGCCGCGTGACGCTGGGCGTCCTCGTCCTCCAGGACCTGTTCGCGATCCTGTTCCTCGCCGTGCAGCCGAGCCTCAACGACCTGCGGGCGGACGTCCTCCTCCTCTCGCTCGTGCGGGTCGCCGTCCTGGTCGCGACGCTCTTTCTCGCGAGCCGCTATCTCCTGCCCTACCTGTTCGAGCGGATCGCCCGGCTCCCGGAGCTCGTGCTCGTCGGCGCGCTCGCCTGGTGCTTCTTCGGCGGCGAGTTCGCGGCCCAGCTTCAGCTCTCGCGCGAGATGGGGGCGCTCGTCGCCGGCGTCTCGCTCTCGACCTTCCCGTATGCGCTCGACGTGACCGCCAAGGTCACGAGCCTGCGCGACTTCTTCGTGACGCTGTTCTTCGTCGGGCTCGGCATGACCATCCCGATCCCGAGCCTTGACATGGTGACGCTCGCGCTCGTGCTCGTCGCCTTCACGGTCGTGAGCCGGATCGCCACGACCTTCCCGCCGCTCTACGCCATGCGGCAGGGGCTGCGCGCGAGCCTGCTGCCCGCGATCAACCTGTCCCAGCTCAGCGAGTTCTCGCTCGTGCTCGTCCAGCTCGGCGTGGCGGCCAACCACGTCTCGACCGAGGCGAAGAGCAGCGCCTCGCTCGCCTTCGTGGTCCTGGCGGTCCTCTCCTCCTTCGCGATGACGAACTCGGACCGCTACCTCCGCCAGCTCGTCGACCGGCTGCGCGGGCTCGGCCTGCGCGACCTCGACGGCGCCGGTGGCGAGGCGGGCGGGGGCGGCGGGCACGGCCCCGGCGGGCGCATCATCCTGCTCGGCTTCTTCCGCACCGCGAGCTCGCTCGTGGCGGATCTCGAGAAGCAGGACCCGGCATTGCTTCACGACATCAAGGTGATCGACTTCAATCCGGTCGTCTTCCAGAACCTCAGCGCGCGCGGAATCAACGTCCAGTACGGCGACATCAGCATGCGCGACACCCTCGTCCATGCCGGGATCGAGAGCGCCGAGATCATCGTTTGCACGATCCCGGACTACCTCCTGAAGGGCATCACGAACGAGCGCCTGGTGCGCCAGCTCCGGCAGCTGAACCCGAAGGCGACGATCATCGCGCCCGCGGAGCTGATGTCGGACGTCGACGCGCTCTACGCGGCCGGCGCGAATTACGTGACCGTGTCGCGGCTGACGGGCGCCGGCGAGCTGCGCGGGGTTCTCGCCTCCTGCGACCAAGGGCTCCTCGAGCAGCGGCGCGCCGAGCTCGACCAGAAGCTCGCCGATCGCCGCGAAGTTCTCGCCTGATCTCGCGTAAGAACGAAGAACCCGGCGACGGGGCGCGACGGAAACTTTACACCTAAGCTGTCGTTATGAATGCCGAGGCGCGGCTCCGGCGCCGCCTCCCAACGTGGATCTCCGCCATGCGCTCAAGCTTCGCCGCGCTCTCTCTCGCCGCCCTCGTCGGCGTCACCTTCGTGGCCGAG
The DNA here is from genome assembly GCA_019247255.1 of Methylobacteriaceae bacterium. Lineage (GTDB taxonomy): Bacteria > Pseudomonadota > Alphaproteobacteria > Rhizobiales > Beijerinckiaceae > Enterovirga. Next base: position 1,781 of record JAFAPJ010000102.1, read on the forward strand.
GCCTCGGCGGAGCCGCTGCGCCTCAACGTGCGCCCGCGCAGCTTCCTCGATGCCGGCCGCGTGGTGGCCCCGGGCTCGTCCATCAACCCCGCGAGCGCGCAGGGGCAGATGATCTCCTATTACCTGAGCCCGCCCTACATCCAGCAGCGCGACTTCTACGGCGAGGGCACCCTTCCCTCCCCGCTCGGCGGCCCGTTCGTCGGCGCGACGAACCTCCTGGGTCCGGTCGATCTCTTCGGCGAGCTCGACCGCTGAGGCGCGACCCACACGCGACGGGCGAGCGGCGACCGCGCGCTCGCGCCTGACGCCCTACCCCGCCCGGAAGGCCCGGACGACCGCGTCGCCCATCTCGGCCGTCCCGACCGCATTGGCGCCCGGGGCGGCGATGTCGCGCGTTCGCAGCCCTTCGGCCAGCACGGACGAGACGGCGCGGTCGAGCCTGTCGGCGGCGTCGGGAAGGTCGAGCGAGTAGCGCAGCGCCATCGCGAGCGAGCCGATCATCGCGAGCGGATTGGCGAGACCCTGACCCGCGATGTCGGGTGCCGAGCCGTGGACCGGTTCGTAGAGCGACCGGCGCCGGCCCGTCGCGGGATCGACCGCGCCGAGCGAGGCCGAGGGCAGCATCCCGAGCGAGCCCGTGAGCTGCGCCGCGACGTCGGACAGGATGTCGCCGAACAGGTTGTCGGTCACGATCACGTCGTATTGCTTTGGCCGGCGGACGAGCTGCATCGCGCAATTGTCGGCGAGCACGTGCTCGAGCGCGACGTCCGCGAACTCGTCGCGATGCACCCGCGCCACGGTCTGGTTCCAGAGGACGCCCGTCTTCATGACGTTGCGCTTCTCGGCCGAGGCGACATGCCCGCGCCGTTTGCGGGCGAGGTCGAAGGCGACCCGCGCGATGCGCTCGATCTCGCTCTCGGTGTAGAGCTGCGTGTCGACCGCGCGCCGCTCGCCGCTCTCGAGGGTCACGATCTCCTTCGGCTCGCCGAAATAGACGCCGCCCGTGAGCTCGCGCACGATGAGAAGGTCGAGCCCGTCCACGACCTCGCGCTTGAGCGAGGACGCCTCGGCGAGCGCCGGGTAGCAGAGCGCCGGCCGCAGGTTGGCGAAGAGGCCGAGATCCTGCCTGAGCCTGAGAAGTCCGGCTTCCGGCCGCTTGTCGTAAGGCACCCCGTCCCAGCGCGGCCCGCCGACCGCGCCGAAGAGAACCGCGTCGGCCGCCCCGGCGAGGCGCACCGTCGCGTCGGAGACCGGCGCGCCCTCCCCGTCGAAGGCGGCGCCTCCGACGAGCCCGCGCTCGATCTCGAACTCGCCGAAGCCCTCGCTCGACAGCGCCGCCAGGACCTTCTCGGCCTCGCGCGCGACCTCGGGGCCGATGCCGTCCCCCGGAAGAACCAGGATGTTGTGTCTGCTCATCACGCCCGCTTGCGAGAGGCCGCTCGGCCTGCGATCGCGCGGGCTTTAGGCGGGCCGGGTCCGGCCCGCAACCGCCAGCCTCAGCGGAAGTCGTCCGTGCTGAGCACGACCGTGTTCCAATCCGTCCGGGCGTCCGTGCGGGGCGCGGCCGCCTTGCAGGGAGCCGGGACGAGCCGAGGCCCGGCGAGCCTGCCGATCAGGGTCAGGAGCTGTGCGATCATCGGTGCCTCCTCGCTCGACGAGGGCATCGTCGCATGCGGCCCAGCTGCCCGAGGTGCGCTGGCGCACATGGCCGGCGCAAGCGCCTCGACCGAGTCTGCCGGCCCGACCGAGGTTCAGGCTCAGCCCTGGCGCGCCTTGTAGCGCTTCTGGACCTTGTTGATGATGTAGATCCGGCCCTTGCGGCGCACGAGCTGGTTGTCGCGGTGGCGGCCGCGGATCGACTTTAAGGAGTGGCGGATCTTCATGGCGCTGTCCCGGCCGGCGCAGGCCAGCCTCACGGGTCCCTGTCGGAAACGAGCGGAAAGGGGCCGCAACCCGACGGGGCGTCCCAGGCGGTCGGCTATAGTCGGGCGGGGCGCCCGATGCAAGCTCGAGCGGCCGGCTCGCCGGATCAGGCATCAGGCCGCCGCGATCGCCTCCGCCCGTTCCCGGATGCGCTCGATCATCGAGCGAAGCCCGTTCGCGCGCTTGCTCGTGACCTGACCGCCGAGCCCGAGGCTCCGGAAGATGCCAAGGGCGTCCGTCCGGACGATCTCGCCCGCCGGCCGGCCGGAATGGAGCGCCACCAGGAAGGCCACGAGCCCCTTCGTGATATGCGCGTCGCTGTCGGCCGCGATGTCGATGCGCGCGGCAGGCCCCTGCCCGTCGACCGCGAGGTCGAGCCAGACCCGGCTCTGGCAGCCCGGGACGAGGCGGTCGTCCGTGTGCAGCTCGGGCGGCATCGGAGGCAAGGCTCGGCCGAGCTCGATCAGGTACTCGAACTGCTCGTCGCCTTCGAGCATCTGGAAGTTCGCGACGATCTCGTCGATGGGCGGCAGCGCGGGGCGGGACATGGCGGGCCCGCTATAGGCCGCGGCCCGGCCGGCGGCGAGACGTCAATGGCGCGCAAGCGAGCCGCGATCGGCAGCCGGCGGCGCCGGAGGAGACGGCGCGGGAGGCGGCGGG
>JAFAPJ010000105.1 GCA_019247255.1 Methylobacteriaceae bacterium
CCAGGGCGCCCTCGATCTCGTCCGCGGCGCCGAGCCGGACGAGGGGCCGAGGGCGTGAGCGGCGCGCCCGCGCTCGGCTGGCTCGGGCTCGCGCTCCTGCCGGGCATCGCCGCGACGCTGTTGCTGACGGGGCTCCCGGCCTATCTCGTGCTGATCGGGGCGGCCGGGATAGGCGCCGCGGCGGCGGCCGCGCACGGCGATGCCGGCGTGCTGACGGCCTTGCCGAGCCGCCTCGTCGGGCTTCTCGACAACGACCTCCTCCAGGCTCTGCCGCTCTACGTGCTGATGGGCGCGCTCCTGAACCGGCTGCCGCTCGCGGATATCCTGTTCCGGGCGGGCCTGCGCCTCGTGAGCCTCGGCGGACGCGCCCGGCTCGGGGCGGCCGGGCCGAAGATGGTCTCGGTCGCGCTGGGCGCCCTTCTCGCCCCCATGAATGGCTCGGTCGGGGCGAGCGTCACCGTGCTGTCGCGGGCGATCGGCCCCCGCCTCGCCGCGTCGGGCGTGCCGGCGCGCGACAGCGTCGCGGTCGTCGCCGTCGCGAGCACCCTCGGCGTCGTCGTGCCGCCCTCCCTCGTGCTGATCCTGCTGGGCGACGCGATGCTGACCGCCCACACGATGGCGCTCAACGAGGCGCACCGGATCGAGCGGGTCGTCAACACGCAGGATGTCTTCCGCGGCGCGCTCGGACCGGCCGCGCTCGTGCTCCTCGCGAGCCTCGCGATCGCCGGCCTGTCCGGCCTCGGCCGGACCCGGGACGTGACAGCCGTCGCACTCCCGGCGCCGCTGCGGGCGGGCGAGTGGCTCGTCGCCGCCGCGACCCTCGCCTTCGTGCTGACGCTGCTCGCCGGCGTCGTCGCGGGCTATTTCTACGCGGTCGAGGCGGCCGCGATGGGCGCGGTCGCGCTTCTCGTTTCCGGGGCGCTGTCGCGGCATCTGACGGCGCGCTTGCTCCGGCGCGTGCTCGCCGAGACGGCCGCGATCTCCGGTCTCCTCTTCGCGCTTCTCATGGCGGCCACGACCTTCACGCTCGTGGCGCGCGCGCTCGGCACCGACCGGCTTCTCGCCGGCTTCATCGCGAGCCTGCCCGGCGACGCGCGACTCTCGACGCTCGTCGTGCTCGGCGTGCTCACCCTCTCGGCCTTCGCGCTCGACGCCTTCGAGATCATCTTCGTCATCGTGCCGCTCGTGATGCCGCCCCTTCTCGTCCGGGTGCCGGACGCGGTCTGGGTCTCGGCGATGACGCTTCTCGCGCTTCAGGCGAGCTATCTCGTGCCGCCGCTCGGCTACGCGGTCATGATGGCGCGCGGCATCCTCGGGCGCGGCGATCGCGGCGTGGGACTGGCTCGCGCGGTCGCGCCGTTCCTCGCCGCGCAGATCGCGATCCTGGCGCTCGCCTTCGCCTGGCCGGGTCTGACGCATGTGGGCGCGCCGCCCCGCGCCGCGGCTCAGCCGACGCTGTCGGACGAGGAGATCCGTCGGCAGTTCCAGGATCTCGCGCCGCTCGATCTGCCGCCGCCCGTGCTCCGCTGAGCCTCAGCAGGGCGTGTCCCAGGCCGCCCGGACGTCCCGCCAGCCGGCCGTCAATCGGCTCTTGGCGCGAAGCTGGCGGAGCTCGCCTGGGGTCGGGAACCCGCGATAGGGAAGGACCGGCAAAGCCGTGCCGTCGCCGCTCCCGGACGTCACGGCGCGAAGCGCCTCCTCGAGCGCGGGGAGCGCCGCCTCGTGGAGCCGGCTCGCGGCCGAGAGGGCGGTGAGGCCCGGCTCGTCCGGCAGGGTCACCTGCCCGAGCAGCGCGCCCGCATCGATCCGCGGCGCCAGGCGGTGGATCGAGACGCCGAGCGCCACGGGCTCGTCGAGGAGCGCGTGGATCGTCGGCACCGGCCCGCGATGTCGGGGCAGGAGGCCTGCATGGACGTTGATTCCGCCGAGCGTCGGGGTCGCGATCGTCTCGGCCTTGAGGATCTGGTCGAAATGGAAGGTGACCAGAAGGTCGGCGCCGGACGCGGCGAGCCGCTCGCGGAAGGCCGGCGCGTTCACGTCCGGAACGTCGATGGTCGAAATGCCGAGCCGCTCGGCCGTGCGACGGATCGGAGTCGCCCCGACATCGGCCGGGTCGGGCCGCCTCAGGAGCCCGGCGAGACGCGGCGCCGAGAAGTTGAGGAACAGGTAGGGCAGGATGCCGGGTCCGGAGACCCGCAGCCGCTTCCAGGTCTGGCCGAGCGCGCCGCCGGCCTCGCGGCGGAACGGGTCCGAGAGGCCGATCAGGGCGATCCGCTCGGGATCGGCCGCCACGAAGCGGCGCACCGCCCGGGCGGCCGCGAGCGCTTCGAGGGTGAGGAGAGCGATGCGCATGGGTGCGCCTTATCATGACGGGCGGCCCGCGAGGTGGCATGGAGAGCGACCCCGAGCCGAATCGGCTTCTCCGTCCGATGTCCGCCGCCCCCGCGCCCGCGCCCGCCGCCCTTCTCGCCTGGTACGACCGCCATCGACGCGATCTGCCCTGGCGTGCGAGACCCGGCGAGACGCCCGACGCTTACCGCGTCTGGCTGTCCGAGATCATGCTCCAGCAGACGACGGTCGCGGCGGTGCGGCCCTATTTCGAGCGCTTCCTCGCGCGCTTCCCGACGCTCGACTCGCTCGCGGCCGCGCCTTCAGAGGCCGTGATGAGCGCCTGGGCCGGGCTCGGCTACTACTCGCGCGCGCGCAATCTCCACGCTTGCGCCCAGGCCGTCGCGGCCGCGGGCGCCTTTCCGGACACCGAGGCGGAGCTGCGCAAGCTCCCCGGGATCGGCCCCTACACGGCGGGCGCGATCGCGGCCATCGCCTTCAACCGGCAGGCCGCCGCCGTCGACGGCAATGTCGAGCGCGTTCTGACGCGGCTCTACGCGGTCGGGGAGCCGCTCCCGGGCGCGAAGGGCCGCGTCCGAGCTTTGACGGAGGCGCTCGTGCCGGCCGATCGGCCCGGCGACTTCGCCCAGGCCCTCATGGATCTCGGCGCGACGATCTGCACCCCAAAGCGGCCGGCCTGCGCGCTGTGCCCCTGGATGCGGCCCTGCCGGGCGAGGGCCGAAGGCCTTCAGGAGACCTTCCCGCGCAAGGCGCCGAAAAGCGCGGGGGCGCTGCGCCGCGGCGCAGCCTTCGTGGCGGTCCGGACCGGGGACGAGGCGATCCTGCTGCGCACTCGGCCGCCCTCCGGTCTCCTCGGCGCGATGGCGGAGCCGCCGACGAGCGAATGGCTGCCCGATTACGACCTCGCCCGGGCGCTCCTCGACGCGCCCCTCGAGGCGCGCTGGCAGCGCCTGCCCGGACAGGTCCGGCACGTCTTCACGCATTTCCCGCTGGAGCTGACGGTCTTCGCGGCCCGGGTCTCGAAGAGCGTCGCGGCGCCGGACGGCATGCGCTTCACGCCGCGCGCCGCGCTCGGCGAGGAGCCGCTGCCGGGCGCCATGAAGAAGGTCCTGGCCCACGCCTTCGCGGCGACGGGTCTCCCCGAGCCGGGCGCGGCCGTCCGGCCCCGCGCAGGACGCCGTCGCGAAGCGGCCCCGACCCGTGCTTCCCGGAAAGGAGCCCCATGAGCGAGCGCCCCATCGTCGAGCCCGTGACCCTCGAGGGCCAGCATGTCCGGCTCGTGCCGCTCGCGCCCGAGCATCGCGACGCGCTGGCGGAGGCGGCCCGCGACGGCGAGCTCTGGCGCCTCTGGTACACCGCCATTCCCTCGCCGGACGGCATGGAGGGGGAGATCGCGCGCCGGCTCGCCTTGCAGGCCGCGGGCTCCATGCTGCCCTTCACCGTGATCGAGCCTGCCTCCCGCCGCCCTGTCGGCATGACGACCTACATGAACGTCGATTCGGTCAACCGCCGGGTCGAGATCGGCTCGACCTGGTACGCCCGCGCCGTCCAGCGCACCGCGCTCAATACGGAGGCGAAGCTTCTTCTCCTCACTCACGCGTTCGAGACGTTGGGCTGCATCGCGGTCGAGTTCCGGACACATTTCTTCAACAGCCAGAGCCGGCGCGCGATCGAGCGGCTCGGGGCGAAGCTCGACGGCATTCTCCGCTCGCACCAGCGGGCCGCGGACGGGTCGCTCCGCGACACGGTCGTCTACAGCATCATCGCGTCCGAATGGCCGGCCGTGCGCTCGCACCTCGGCTTCCAGCTCGCGCGGGGTCGCGAGGATTAGGCGGCCGGCTCGCCGAGGCCGGCTCGGATCGTGGACCTGAAACTGTCGATCGGGATCCGCCGCCCGTCCCGCTCCGCATGCCAGAACGTCCAGCCGTTGCAGGCCGGCAACCCCTGGACGAGCGCGCCGATCTTGTGGATCGAGCCGACCGCCGGCCCGGCCTTCAGGGTCCCGTCCGCCCGCACGAGGGCGGTCCGGGCGCCGGCCGCGCAGGCGAGCGTCTCGCCCGCCCGCACATGGCCCGCCTCGACGAGCGCCAGGAAAGGCACGCGCGGTTCGGTGCGTTTCGCGGGCGCGGCCGCGACGGCGGCCTCGGCGAGCGGCTCGACCGCCGCGATCCTCGCGCGCGCCGCCTCGGCGTAGACGGGCTCGCGCTCGATCCCGACGAAACGGCGGCCGAGCAGCTTCGCGACCGCGCCGGTCGTGCCGGTGCCGAAGAACGGGTCGAGCACGACATCGCCCGGATTCGAGGCCGAGAGGAGGATGCGGGCGAGCAGCGCCTCGGGCTTCTGGGTCGGGTGGACCTTGCGGCCCGCGCCGTCCTTCAGCCGCTCCTCGCCCGTGCAGAGCGGGAAATGCCAGTCCGAGCGCATCTGCAGGTCGTCGTTGCCGGCCTTCAGCGCCTCGTAATGGAAGGTGTAGCGCCGGGCCGAGGCGTCCCGCGCCGCCCAGATCAGGGTTTCGTGCGCGTTGGTGAACCGCCGGCCGCGGAAATTCGGCATCGGGTTCGCCTTGCGCCAGACGACGTCGTTGAGGATCCAGAAGCCGAGGTCCTGGAGCGCGGCGCCGACCCGGAAGATGTTGTGGTAGGAGCCGATGACCCAGAGCGTCGCCTCGGGCTTCATCACGCGACGGCATTCGGACAGCCAGTCACGGGTGAAGCGGTCGTATTCGGCGAAGCTCGCGAACTTGTCCCAATCGTCGTCGACCGCATCGACGACAGACTGGTCGGGCCGGGTCAGGCCGCGGTCGAGCTGCAGGTTGTACGGCGGGTCCGCGAAGACGAGGTCGACGCTCGCGGACGCCATGCGGGCGAGCGTCGCCACGCAATCGCCCACCACGACCTCGTCGAGGGGGGGAACGACGCCCGTCGGAGAGACGCGACGCCCCATTCGGGTCGCCGGCGCGATCTGCCCGGTACGCGAGACCTGGTTCCGGGAGATGGCGCCGGCGGGCCCGATACGCTGGGTACCCATTGGCCGGAAACCGTGACGCAACTGACGCCGCGGTTATGAGCCGGCCAGGGTAAAGGCGGCGTTGCCCGGACTCCCCGATTCGCGTCCCGTTTTGGGGCTGCAGCTTTTGCCTCGCGGCCTACGCGAGGAGCCGGCCTCGTCAGACGACCGTCGGCGCGGGCTTCAACGGCGCGAAGCTGAGGCGGTGATAGGGGCAGGGGCCCGTCTCGACGAGCGCCCGGCGGTGCGAGGCGGTGCCGTATCCGGCATTCGTGTCGAAGCCGTAGGCCGGATGCGCGCCCGCGAGGCGGCGCATGGTTCGGTCGCGGATGACCTTCGCCACGATGGAGGCGGCCGCGATCGACGGGATCGAGGCATCCCCGCCAACGACCGTATGGACCGGGCAGGGGAGATGGGGCGGGTCGTTGCCGTCCACGAGCGCCGCGTCGACCGGCATCGGCAGCGCCTCGAGCGCCCGGCACATCGCGAGGAGCGAGGCTTGGCGGATGTTGCGCCGGTCGATCTCGTCGGCCGGCACGGACGCGACCCCGACGGCCGCGCTCGCCACGATCTCGAGGAAGAGCTCCTCCCGTCGCGCGGCGCTGAGCGCCTTCGAATCCGTCAGACCCGAGGGGACGCGCTTCAGATCGAGGACGACGGCCGCGGCCACGACGGGCCCGGCAAGCGGGCCCCGCCCGACCTCGTCGAGTCCGGCCACGATCCTGTGGCCGGCCCGGATGAGCTGGCGTTCGCGGGTCGGCTTCAGGACGGGGATCGGCACGCGGATCGGATCGGTGATTCGACAGGCTTACAGGCTGAATCACCCCCGCTCCGCTGTCATCCGCCCCCATAGCGTTCTCCCCGGCGGATCGTCGCAGCCGGCCGACACGCCGGGCGCGGTCAGAACAGCGCGAGCTGCGCGGCCGCGTTCACCTTCGTTGGCGGCGTGAAGAGGTCCGTCCTGAGCCGGCGGCGCTCCGTGTTGAAGCCGATCCGGGCGGCCGCGGCCTCGAAGCGGCGCCCGACCATCCAGGCGAAGGGCCCGATCCCGGTCTGCCGCTGCGACCAGTCCGCGTCGTAGAGCTTCCCGCCCCGCGTCGTCTCGACGAGCGAGAGCACGTGCTTCATCCGGTCCGGATAGTTCTCGGCGAGCCAGTCGCGCACGAGGCCCTTCAGCTCGTTCGGCAGCCGCAGGAGCACGTAGCCGGCCTCGCGCGCCCCGGCCGCGAAGGCGGCCCGCAGGACGCCCTCGATCTCGTGGTCGTTCAGCGCCGGGATGATGGGTGCGACGAGGACGCTCGTCGGGATGCCGGCGTCGGCCAGCATTCGGATCGTCTGCAGGCGCTTCGTCGGCGTCGCGGCCCGCGGCTCCATGCGCCGCGCGAGCTTCGGGTCGAGCGTCGTCACCGAGATCGCCACCTTGGCGAGCCCGCGCTCCGCCATGGGCGCCAGGATGTCGATGTCGCGCTGGACGAGCGCCGATTTCGTGACGATCCCGACCGGGTGGTTGGCGGCCGCCAGCACCTCGAGGATCTGCCGGGTGATCCGATACTGCTTCTCGATCGGCTGGTAGGGATCCGTGTTCGTGCCGAGCGCGATCGTCTCCGGCTTGTAGCCCGGCTGACCAAGCTCCTTCTTCAGGAGCTCCGCCGCGTTCGGCTTCGCGAAGAGCTTCGTCTCGAAATCGAGCCCCGGCGAGAGGCCCTGATAGGCGTGGGTCGGTCGCGCGAAGCAATAGGCGCAGCCGTGCTCGCAGCCGCGATACGGGTTGACTGAGCGGTCGAAGGAGATGTCGGGCGAGTCATTGCGCGTGATGATGGTGCGGGGCCGCTCGAGCGTGACCTCGGTCCGGATGGGGGCCGGCTCCTCCAGGAGGTCCCAGCCGTCGAAGGCCGTCTCCCGCTGGACGCTCTCGTAGCGGCCGCTCGGATTGCCCCCGACCCCCCGGCCATGCCGCCGCTCGGCCTCGACCGGCTGGTAGGCATGCGCCTCCGGGCGGCGCCGGTCGATCGGCGCCGGCGCGGCCGGCCGGGCGGTCGCGGGTATCGGCTTGCGCAGCGTGCTGGTGCTCACGGGATGCCTCGACGCGATTCGTTCTCGTTTCGTCCAAGACTAGAACAAAATGAGAACGACGCAATCCCGTTCCGCCGGGCTCATGCGAGGCTCGGGGTCGCGGCTCCGTCGCCGCCCGTCGATCAGGAAGCGCCGCGGCGCAGGTGCTCGTCGAGGCGAGGCATGATCTCGACGAAGTTGCAGGGACGGTGGCGATAGTCGAGCTGGGCCTGGAGGATGCCGTCCCAGGCGTCCCGGCAGGCGCCCGGCGAGCCCGGGAGCACGAAGACGTAGGTGCCGCTCGCGACGCCGGCCGTCGCGCGCGATTGCAGCGTCGAGGTGCCGATCTTGTCATAGGAGATGCGATGGAAGACGGCCGAGAAGCCCTCCATCCGTTTCTCGAAGAGCGGCTCGAGCGCCTCCGGCGTCACGTCGCGTCCCGTGAAGCCCGTCCCGCCCGTCGTGATGACGACGTCGACATTCGGGTCGGCGAGCCAGGTCCGCACCTGCCCGCGGATCTCCTCGACCTCGTCCGGCACGACGGCCCGTCCGGCGAGGCGGTGGCCGGCCCCCTCGAGCCTGGCGACGAGCGTGTCGCCCGAGCGGTCCTCCGCGAGGGACCGGGTGTCGGAGACCGTGAGAACCGCGATCCCGAGCGGCACGAAGGCGCGGCTCTCGTCGAGCCCCGCCATCAGAGCCGGCTCGCCCGGAACGTATCGCAGCTCTGGATCTGGCCGGAGCGGAAGCCCGTCATGAGCCAGCGCACGCGCTGCTCGGACGAGCCGTGCGTGAAGGAATCCGGCACGACCTCGCCGCCATGGGCGCTCTGCAGCCGGTCGTCGCCGATCGCCTGGGCGGCCTGCACGGCCTTCTGGACGTCCTCCGTCGAGATC
>JAFAPJ010000106.1 GCA_019247255.1 Methylobacteriaceae bacterium
CTTCTGCACCTTGCCCATCGTGTTGCGCGGCAGGTCCGGGACGAAGATCACGGCCTTGGGCTGCTTGAAGCGCGCGAGCCTTTCCGTGAGCGCGGCGACCACGTCCTGCTCGCTCAGCGGGCTCTCGGGGCGTTTCACCACCACGGCCGTGACGGCCTCGCCGAAGTCGCGGTGCGGCAGGCCGATCACGGCGCTCTCCACCACGCCCGGCAGCGCGTCGATCTCGGTCTCGACCTCCTTCGGATAGACGTTGAAGCCGCCCGAGATGATCAGGTCCTTGCCGCGCCCGACGATGTGGACGTAGCCAAGCTCGTCGATCTTGCCGAGGTCGCCCGTGATGAAGAAGCCGTCGGCGCGGAACTCCGCCGCGGTCTTGTCCGGCATGCGCCAATAGCCCTTGAAGACGTTGGGGCCGCGCACCTCGATCATGCCGATCTCGCCTTGCGGCAGCTCCGCCCCGGTCTCGGGATCGGTCACCCTCAGCTCGACATCCGGCAACGGAAATCCGACCGTCCCGGCGATCCTCTCCCCGTCATAGGGATTGGAGGTGTTCATGCCCGTCTCGGTCATGCCGTAGCGCTCGAGGATGCGATGTCCCGTCCGGGCCTCCCATTCGCGATGCGTCTCGGCGAGGAGCGGCGCGGAGCCGGACACGAAGAGCCGAATGCCGGCCGCGGCCTCCCGGGTCAGGCCGGGATGCTTGAGGAGGCGCGTGTAGAAGGTCGGAACACCCATCATCGCGGTCGCCCGGCCCATCAGACGCAGCACCTCGTCCGGATCGAAGCGGGGGGAGAACAGGAGGGTCGCGTCCGCCAGGAACGCGACGTTCGTCGCCACGAACAGACCATGGACGTGGTAGATCGGCAGCGCATGGATCAGCACGTCGGACGAGGTGAAGCCCCATTCGTCCCGCAGGGTCACGGCGTTCGAGACGAGGTTGCCATGGGTGAGCATGGCGCCTTTTGAGCGCCCGGTCGTGCCGGAGGTGTAGAGGATGGCGGCGAGATCGTCGGGCTCGTTCACCGCGGTCGGGAAGGCGTGGCTCTCGCGCTCGGCCGCCTCCATGATCGAGCCGCGACCGTCGCGCCCGAGCGTCTCGACGGCTGCCCCGATCTTGTCGGCGATCGGCCGTGTCTCCTCCGCCCGGACCGGATCGACGACGAGGAGCGAGGGCTCGGCGTCCTCGACGAAATAGGCGAGCTCGGTCGCCGTGTAGGCGGTGTTCAGCGGCTGGTAGACGGCCCCGAACCGGGCGCAGGCGAGGTAGAGCGCGAGGGCCGGCACTGATTTCTCGACCTGCACGGTCACGCGGTCGCCGGGCTTGACGCCGACGAGCGCGAGGGCGTTCGCCATCCTGCCCGAGAGGAGAAACAGGTCCTCGTAGCGGAACGTGGCACCGTCGGGCGTCTCGACCGCGACCTTGCCGAGATCCGCGACGGCGTCGGAGATGTGCTGGAACAGGTTGGCGTTCATTGGGCCGCGGCAAGCTCCCGGGTCGTGGCGCGATCGGGGCGGGCGAGACGGCGGATGGCCGAAGAGGCGATCACCTCGCCTTTCTCGGCGTAGGCCTCGTGGTTCCGTTCGATCTCGTCGAGGTCGTAGCAGTAGTTCACCATGAGCCCGTGCGATTGGGCGAGCCCCTTCTCGGACAGGTCGCCGAACGGGTTCAACCGCTCGAGGCGCGCTCCGTTTCCGAGATGGAAGCGGGCGACGGGATCGAGCGGTCTCCCGCGGCCGTCCCGGGCGCGCAGGAAGTAGTTGGCGGCCGCCGTCGTCAGCGGCCGGCGCAGCGACTCGAGCCTCGCGGGATCGCTGGCGTAGCCCGGCTCGTCGAGCGCCGCGAGACCGGCGATCACGTCGTCTGGCAGGAGGTCGGAGCGGGTGCGCCGCGCCTCGCCGAGCCAGCGCGCGAAGCCCGGTACGGGCGAGAGGGTCACGAAGGTGCGCAGGTTGGGCAGCGCGCGGCGCAGGTCTTCCGCGACCTGCTTGATGAGGAAGTGACCGAAGGAAACGCCCCCGAGGCCCTTCTGCGTGTTCGAGATCGAGTAGAACACGGCCGTCGTCGCGTCCACGGCCCGGATCGGCCGGCGGTCGGCCGCGAGCAGCGGCGCGATGGCGCCCGGGATCTCGCTCGTCAGCGCCACCTCGACGAAGATCAGCGGCTCGTCCGCGAGCTGCGGATGGAAGAAGCCGAAGCAGCGCCGGTCATCCGGCTCGAGCCGCGCCCTGAGGTCGTCCCAGTCGCGGATCGCGTGGACGGCCTCGTAGCGAATGATGCGCTCGAGGATGTTGGCGGGCGTGGCCCAATCGATAGGTCGCAGCACGAGGAAGCCTCGATTGAACCAGGACGAGAAGAGGTGGACGAAGTCGCTGTCCACCGGCCGGAGGTCAGGTCGGCTCGGAAGGTGGTCGAGAAGCTCGGCCCGCATCCGCACCAGCGCCGCAGTCCCGCCGGGGGCGAGGTTCAAGCGGCGGAAGAGCTCCTGGCGCGGCGCTTCGGCGCTCTGATGCAGCGCGAGAACGTGATCGGGCGACGGATCCTGCCGGTAGGCTGCGACGGCCTCCTCGACCCGGCGCGGATCGGCCCCGAACCGGTCGGCGAGCGCCGTCAGGAAGGCGAGACGGGCGGCGAGCGGCGCGGCCGCGTAGCCCTCGAGCAGCGCGCGGGCGAGCGCGACGCCCGACGCTTCCCCGCGGCGCGACAGGAGGGCGGCGCCGATCTCGGCCAGGTCGCCGCCCGCCACGACGTCCCGCGACAGGCCGAGCAGGTAGCGGCTGCGATCGCCGAGCTTCTGGACGAGGTCGTTGAAGAACGAGGAGACCATGGCGCCTTCGCCTCCCCCGGCTCGCGCCGGCGACCTCTGGTGTGAAGCCATGCTCGTCCGGGATCAACCCGGGAGGCCAAGCGCCGGAGCCGGACGACCTCGACGGCGTGGGCGCGGCGGGCTAATGCCCGGCCAGACAAGGGGAGCCACGATGACGATCAAGGTCGGAGACCACCTGCCGCAGGCGACGTTCCGTGTGATGGGGGCGGACGGTCCCGCCGCGAAGACGACGGATGACGTCTTCAAGGGCCGACGCATGGTCCTGGTCGCCGTTCCGGGCGCCTTCACGCCCACTTGCGACCGCAACCACCTGCCGGGCTATGTCCAGCGAGCGGACGAGATCCTGGCGGCCGGAATCGAGGCGATCGCCGTCACCTCGGTCAACGACGTCTTCGTCCTGCGCGCCTGGAGCCAGTCGGCTGGCGCCGACGGGAAGGTCGAGATGCTGGCGGACGGCAACGGCGACTTCGCTAAGGCGCTCGGCCTCTCCTTCGACGGCTCGGGATTCGGACTGGGCGTGCGCTCGCAGCGCTATGCCATGGTGGTCTCCGACGGCGTCGTGGAATGGCTCGCGGTCGAGGACACGCCTTCCAAGGCCGACGCGTCCGGGGCCGAGGCGCTCGTGCGCTATCTCGGCGAGAACCGGAAGGCCGCCTGAACGGCCGTTCGTTGAAATCGGGACCGGGTCGGCCCTAGCTTCGCGCGGCCTCGCGCATCTGCGTGATGGCGGCCCGGGCGAGCCCGTCGACCCGGTTGTTGAGCGCGTCGTCCGCGTGGCCGCGCACCCAATGCCAGGCCACCTTGTGGCGGCTCCGCGCCTCGTCGAGACGCCGCCACAGATCCTCGTTCTTGACCGGCTTGCGGTCCGCGGTGAGCCAGCCCTTCGACTTCCAGCCGGCGATCCAGGACAGGATGCCGTTACGGACGTATTGGGAATCCGTGAACAGGTCGACGTCGCTCGGCCCCTTCAAGGCCTCCAGCGCCGAGATCGCGGCCATCAGCTCCATGCGGTTGTTGGTGGTCCTCGGCTCGGCGCCGGACAGCGTCCTCTCATGCGCGCCCGAGATGAGAAGCGCGCCCCAGCCACCCGGTCCCGGATTTCCGGAACACGCCCCGTCCGTATAGATCGTCACGCGGCTCATCTGGGCTCCCAGCCGTAATCGGCCGCGCTCGCGACGCGGCGGTGGAAGCCGAGCTTCCGGTCGTATTCGAGCGGGTCCTTCGGCTTGACGAGCGCGCCCGGCGGCACATTCAGCCAATCGACGAGCCGCGTCAGCAGGAACCGGAGGGCCGCGCCGCGGGCGAGGATGGGCAGAGCCTCGATTTCTTGTGGCGCGAGCGCGCGCTCGGCCTCGTAGCCCGCGATCATCGCCCTCCCCTTCGTGACGTTGAACGAGCCGTCGTGCTCGAAGCACCAGGCGTTGAGGCAGATCGCCAGGTCGTAGGCGAAGAAGTCGTTGCAGGCGAAGTAGAAATCGATGACCCCCGACAGCGCGGGGCCGATGAAGAAGACGTTGTCGGTGAAAAGGTCCGCGTGGATGACGCCGGCGGGCAGGTCGCTCGGCCAGTCTCGCGCGAGCGTCGCGAGCTCGACGCGGCAGCGCTCACCGAGCCCCGGTGCGACCTGGTCCGCCCCGGGGCCTGCCGCCGCGAGGAGCGGCGCCCAGCCGGGCAGGGAGAGCGCGTTCGGGCGGGTGAGCGGGAAATCCGACGCTGCTTGGTGCAGTCGCGCGAGCACGCCGCCGACCGCCCGGCAATGGCCGGCGCTCGGCCGCCGGACGGCGAGACCGTCCAGGAAGGTGATGAGCGCGGCCGGGCGACCCGCGAGGCGTCCGAGCTCCCGCCCCGCGCGGTCTCGCACGGGAAGCGGGCAGGCGACCCCTCGGGCGGAGAGGTGCGCCATGAGGCCGAGAAAGAACGGCAGGTCCCCCTCGCTCACCCGCTTCTCGTAAAGGGTCAAAATGAAGGTGCCGGCCTCGGTCGCCAGGAAGTAGTTCGAGTTCTCGACCCCCTCGGCGATCCCTTTGAAGGACAGAACCTCGCCGATGCCGTAGCCGGCCACGAAGACGCGCAGCTCCTCGTCGGAGACTTCCGTGTAGACGGCCATGGGAGGAGACGTGCGGGCGCGGGAGGGGCAGCCGGTGTGGCGAGCGCGCGGGAGCCCGTCAAGGCACGCGGTTTCGAGCCGAAGCTTTAACGATTGCGATAGAGCGCCCTGGCATGGTTCCCTTAAGTTGCGCGGGGGCTCACGTGATCAGACGATGGCTGCGGGACGAGCGGGGGGCGACCTCCATCGAGTACGCGCTCATCGCGCTCGGCGTCTTCCTCGCCATCGTCACGAGCGTGAAGATCGTCGGCACGAACGTCCAGAAGCCGTACCAGGACGTCGCGAACAACCTCACCCGCTGACCTATTCGGCGGCTTCCGCAAAGGCCGACACTCGCCCGGTGCCGAGATTGTCGAGGCTCTGCCGGATCTGGTCGGCGAGCGCGTCGGCCAGGGGGTTCTGCTCGCGCGTCGACTGGATGAGCCCGATCCGGCAGGAGGGAAGGGCCGGAAAGCCGTCGCGGGCGCCCAGCACCCGCATGCCCGCCTTGAGCGCGCTTTCGGGCAGCACCGCGACGGCCAGCCCCGCCGCGACCGCCGCGCCGAGCGCCGTGGCGTTCCAGCTGAGATAGGCGACCCGGTAGGGACGCCCGATCGAATCGAGGGCGTCCGCGGCGAGCCGGCGCCACTCGCAGCCGCCCCGATCGAGGGCAAGCGGCAGCGGGTTCTCGTCATGGACCGCGTGGCGGCTCGAGGTGACCCAGAGCAGCTGCTCCGTCCGCACGATCTCCGAATCCCCCCGGCCGTCGATCTGCGTGATGATCGCGAGGTCGAGCGAGCCGTCGGCGACCCGCTCGCGCAGATGCTCGGTCGGCTCGCACAGGACCGTCACCTCCGCGCGCGGGTTCGAGCGCGAGAACGACGCCAGGATGTCCGGCAGGTAACGGTCCGCGTAATCGTCCGGAAGCCCGAAGCAGACGCGGCCGACGAGGTTCGCGTCCGCGAAGGCCGACACGCATTCCGTATTCAACCTCACGATGCGCCGGGCGTAATCGAGGAGTCGCTCCCCGTCCTCCGTGAGCCGCGATCCGCGGCCGTCGCGGGCGAAGATCGGCCGTCCGATCCGCTCCTCGAGACGCTTCATCTGCATGGAAACCGCCGACTGCGTCTTGTGGACGATATCGGCTGCGCGCGTGAAGGATCCCGTATCTGCGATCGCCACGAAGGTGCGCAGCTGATCGACGTCGAGCAGGTGGGGCATCGGCCGCTCCTCCATCATCGCGCGTGATGCATCGCATCTCGCATATTCGTTTCTCTAATGCATGCGGCTCGCCTATGTCGAGGGGGCGGCGGGTCTCGTTCCCAGGAACCCGCGCATCGACCTCGGGAGAATGACATGACCCTCAGCCTGCATCCGGTGTCGGCCGAGCTCGCCAAGCCGGCCTCGGCTCTCGCGACTCTGAGCTCGCTGGTGCTGCGCCAGGTCGGTCGTCTTTGGCGCGCGCTGACGCATCGCCGCGAGGTCAGGCAGCTCCTTGAGCTGACCGACCGTGAGCTCCAGGATATCGGCCTCGTGCGCAGCGACGTGATCGGCGCGTTGGCCGAGCCGATGGCCGCCGATCCCTCGACCGTCCTGTTGGTTCGATCGGTCGAGCGTCGGAGCCGGCTTCGAGCGGTGGCGCCTGCATCTCGGCGCCTGACCGCGGCGCCTCGCGGCTGACGGGGATCAGCGCGGCCGCGGCGTCCAGAGCTCGTCGAAGAGCGCCTGCAGGTTCGCGAGGTGCTGCGTCTGCACCTCGCGCCCCGTCTCGAACATGGCGGCGAGCGGCGCGAAGACGCTCGGCGGAGGCGGGGGCGGCGGCGCGGGCGGGGCCGCCCCGGCCGTCATGGCGCGCGCCATCGCGGTCCAGACGTCTTCGGGGGGCGGAGGTGCCGCGGCCGGCCGGGCGGCGCCCGGCGCGAAGAAGGCCGTCACCATGTCCTGCCAGGCGTCGTAGAAGCGCGCCGTCGCCTCGCCCGGGCTCCGCTGCCTGGGGGCCGAGGGCGAGGCGGCGCGCAGCCAATCCGACCATTGCCGGAGCAGGTCGGACATTCCTTCGAGCGACGCGTAACGGAACAATCCGCCCATGAGCACGCCGGCGAGCGCCGGCATCATCTGTTGCAGCACCTGGACGCCGATGCCGGTCGCGGCCGAGACCTGCGCGGCGACCTGTCGGCTCACCTCCGGCGAGCGGAAAAGCTCGAACAGGGCTTCCTGCGGGTTGGCGGAAACCGACGCGCCGCCGCCGTCGAAGAACGGGGTGTAGCGCCCGGAGGCCATGAGCTCGAGCATGCGGGCGAAGGCGCCCGGGTCCCTCGCGACGTTGCGCAATCCGAGAGAAAAGGCGGGAAGCAGCGCCTCGACGGCGCGCTGCGTATCGGTAGGGCTCAGGCCGAACTGCCGCGACCAGTTGTCGAGGAGCAAGCCCTTCTGCGCCTCGCGCACGATGTCGAGCAGGTGAACCATGGCGCGAGCCGTATCACGAACGCCGGCGCAAGAAACGCGCCTGCATGCCGGATCCGGTCCCAGCCAGCTGCCTGATCGAAGGCGCCGCAACCCCGTCGTCGACCGGCGGGCGCGACGCGCGCCGCCGACCTCAGGGACGGGCGGGTGCGGGTCCCAGGTGGCGGCGGCCGGCCTCCGTGACGCGCACCTGGGCGTCGGCCAGACTCGCGCCCGCGACGCGCTCGATCAGCCCCGCGCTCATCGCGTCCTCGAAGATGCTGAGCCGCGGGCAGGATGTCCGCCACGCCTCCATCGTGTCCCGGTAGCTGCGGGGCTCAGGGCCGATCCACTGGATGAGCTGGACGGTCAACGCGTCGTTGGGCATCGCTTCCCTCCCCTGCGAGACGCGGAAGCATAGCGCGTCCGCCGAGCTGCGCGCCAGGGAAGCCCGGACCGACCGAGGCCTCGCCGCGCGTCCCGGCACGACTCGCCGCCGGCTCGGGCGATCAGCTGCCGGATTCGCGCCCGCGTTCGTAGGCCGCCAGCAGGTCCGCGACGCTGATCCCGTCGATGGTCATCGTGCCGACGTTGCGGCACGCCGAGAGGCGGACGCCGGCGAGATTCGCGTTCGTGACCCTCAGCCCGGCGAGGTTGGCGTTGGTGACGATCCACCCGGACATGTTCGCGTCGTCGAACGACGCACCCGATATGTTGACGTCCCGGAACTCAGACCCTGACAGGTCGGAGGCCTGAACCTCCAGGCGGTCGACCACCTTGTTCAGCTTCATGGGACCACTTCGTGCCTTCGCTGCCCCAGCATACACGCCTCTGACAAAGCACGGGGGCGGGCGGGACGACGGAAGGCGTCGCGCCAGGGCCGATTCGAACCGAGACACGATCCCTCCTCGCCGACCCCTGTGATTCCTGTGGATAGCGGGAACAAAGGCCGAGCCTCACGAAAAGGTCAGCTCGCGCGGGATCGCGATGTGGCCCGATGCGTTCGGGTGCGCGTGGCAGGGCAGGTCGGCCGTCCGTTGTGGGCGGTGGAGGACGGCACATGGCGGTCCACTTCTTTCACTGTACGGACGGGGTCGACCTCGTGGTCGACCGGGTGGGCCGCGAGGTTCGCCATTCCCACGAGGTCGCCCGGCAGGCCCGCCTGGTCGCGGACGGGATGATGGCGGCCCTGCCCGATTACGACGAGTGGCAGAACTGGGCCGTGCACGTCTACGACGCGCGCGGCGAGGTCGAGATCGTCCCGTTCCTGGTCGAAAGCCGGGACAAGCTCGCGGCCTGACGCACCGCGGCTCAGCCGGACGCGAACACGCAATCCGTGAAGGCGCGCTCGACGGAGCCGCCCCAATCTCCTTCGAAGAGCTCGAGCAGCCTGTCGGCCTGCGTTGCCCCGCTCGCCACGATCTCGTCGAGCACGTCGAGATGCACCGTCTCGTCGCGGCCCGCGCCGTCGTGCCGGGCCCGCCGCCCGAGGCCGCCGCGCGCAAGCGCGAGCGCGTCGCCCGCGACCTCCCCGGCGGAACGTGAACCGGCTCTCGCCGCGAGCCCGCGGAACGGCGCCTCGTCGCGCAGGCGCAGACGATCCTCCGCGCTCCAGCCCGAGACGAGGTCGAGCGCCCCGTCGAGCGCCGCCTCGTCGTAGAGAAGGCCGACCCAGAAGGCGGCCTCGGCCGCGATCATCGCCGGCGGCCCGACATCCGAGCCTCGCATCTCCATGAAGCGCTTCACGCGCACGTCCGGAAACAGCGTCGAGACGTGGTTCGCCCAGTCCGAGGTCGTGGCCCGCTCGCCCGGCAGCTGCGGGAGCTTGCCCGCCAGAAGGTCGCGGAAGGAGGCGCCCGCGACGTCATGGTAGGTGTCCCCGCGCTTCACGAAATACATCGGCACGTCGAGCGCGTACTCGACGTAGCGTTCGTAACCCATGCCGGGCTCGAACACGAAGGGCAGGTTGCCCGTGCGGTCGCGGTCCGTGTCGCGCCAGATCTCGCCGCGCATGGACCGGAAGCCGTTCGGCCGGCCGTCCGTGAAGGGCGAGTTCGCGAAGAGCGCCGTCGCGATCGGCTGCAGGGCGAGCGAGGCGCGCAGCTTGCGCACCATGTCGGCCTCCGAGCCGAAATCGAGGTTCACCTGCACGGTCGCGGTGCGGAACATCATGTCGAGGCCGCGCGTGCCGACCTTCGGCATGTAATCGGCCATGATCCGATAACGGCGCTTCGGCATCACGGGCGTTTCGGCGCGCGACCAGAGCGGGCTCATGCCGAGCGTGAGGAACCGGATGCCGAGCGGCCCGGCGACATCGCCGAGCTCGGCGAGGTGCTGGGCGAGCTCGGTGGCCGTCTGGTGCACGCTGTCGAGCGGCGCGCCCGAGAGCTCGAACTGACCGCCGGGCTCGAGCGAGATCGCGCCGCCGCCCGCCTCGTCGGCGAGCCCGATCGGCCGGCCGTCGTCCAGGATCGGCTCCCAGCCGTTTCGCGCCGCGAGGCCCTCGAGCAGCGCCCGGATGCCTCGCTCGCCCGCGTAGGGCACCGGCCGATGGTCGGCCGCGTAGAACGGCACCTTCTCGTGCTCGGTCCCGATGCGCCAAGCCGAGCGCGGCTTTTCGCCCGACGCGACCCATTCGACCAGCTCGTCGCGCGAGCTGATGGGCGTCGCGTCCGTCACATCGCGCGCCATGCGCACCTCGTCGGAAAGGGGCCGGGCGCCGGTCGGCGCGGCCCGAAGCGCGGCGCCCCCGCCGGCTTGCCTTGGCGGGGTTCATAGGCTGGCGAGCGTTCGCCTGCAACGCGGGGCTGGCTCTGCGGCCTCAGCGCCAATCGCCGAGAACGGCCTGGACCAGGGCGAGCGCCGCGACCGCCGCCGTATCGGCCCGCAGAATGCGAGGGCCGAGCGCCAACCGGCAGGTGAGCGGCCGGGCGAGGAGCGCCGCGCGCTCCTCCTCGGCGAAGCCGCCCTCCGGCCCGATCAGGAGCGCGCACCCCTTCGCGGTCGCGCGATAGGCCGCGAGCGCCGCGACGGGATCGGCGAGAGAGGCGTCCTCGTCGCAGAAGACGAGGAGGGTGTCAGGATCGAGCTCGCGGAGCGCGGTCGCGAGGTCGCGCGGCGGCACGATCGCGGGCAGGTGCAAGACCCCGCATTGCTCCGCCGCCTCCACGGCGTTCGCGCGCATCCGCTCCTCGTTAACCCGCGACGCGACCGTCCGGCGCGTCATCACGGGCGCGATCCGCCCGGCCCCCATCTCGACCGCCTTCTGGACCACGTAGTCGAGGCGAGCGTGCTTGAGCGGTGCGAACAGGTAGGTGAGGCGCGGCGGTTCGGGCTGCGGCCGGACGCGCTCCAGCAGAACGAGCCGAGCGCTCCGCCGGCCGTCGGCCGCGAGCCGCGCGCGCCATTCCCCGTCGCGGCCATTGAAGACCAGGACCGTGGCGCCCTCCCCGAGCCGCAGCACGTTAAGGAGGTAATTCGCCTGCGTTCGGTCGAGCGGGACCGGCGCGTCACGGTCGAGATCGGCCTCGACGAACAGGCGACGGGTCGTGAAATCCTGGCACGGCATCGGTCAAAATGCGAAGGCTTCGCGGCCCGGCGCGAGCTTGCGCGAAAGTCGCCATAT
>JAFAPJ010000120.1 GCA_019247255.1 Methylobacteriaceae bacterium
CGACCCGGTCCGCGTGGGCGGCATCAGCCGGACGGTCGACTACAAGGGATTCCTGTTCGACATCGGCGGCCACCGATTCTTTTCGAAGTCGCGCGAGGTCGTCGCACTCTGGGACGAGATCCTTCCGGACGACTTCATCGAGCGGCCGCGCCTCTCGCGCATCTATTACGGCGGCCAGTTCTACGCCTACCCGTTGAAGGCGATCGAGGCCTTCCTGAAGCTCGGCCCGGTCGAGAGCGCCCGTTGCCTCCTGTCCTATCTCGAGGCGCGCCTCCGGCCCGTGCCCGAGCCTAAGACCTTCGCGGATTGGGTCTCGAACCAATTCGGGCGCAGGCTCTTCGAGATCTTCTTCAAGACCTATACCGAGAAGGTCTGGGGCATGCCCTGCGACCAGATCTCGGCCGATTGGGCGGCGCAGCGGATCAAGGGGCTGGACCTCCGGGCCGCGATCCTCGACGGGCTTCGCCGGTCCTGGCGGGGAGGGCGCTCGGCCGCCGCCGCGCAGGACGGGCCGAAGACGCTCATCGAGTCCTTCCGTTACCCGCGCCGCGGCCCGGGCCAGATGTGGGAAGCGGCAGCCGCCAAGATCACGGCCTGCGGCGGTCACGTCCGGCTCGGACGCTCGGCGGATTCGCTCACCTTCGATCGCTCGCGCAATCTGTGGACGGTGAGCGTGCGCCAGCCCGACGGGTCGCGCGAGGCCTATACGGCGCGCCACGTCGTCTCGACCATGCCGCTCGCTGAGCTCGCGACCGCGCTGCGCCCGGCGCCCCTCTCGATGCTGCATGCGCGCGCCCTCAAGTATCGCGACTTCATCACGGTCGCGCTCATCGCCGAGACGGGGCGGGATTTCCCGGACAATTGGGTCTACATCCACGACCCCTCCGTTCTTGTCGGCCGGGTGCAGAACTTCCGGTCGTGGTCGCCCGAGATGGTGCCGGACCCGCGTTACGCCTGCCTCGGCCTCGAATATTTCTGCTTCGAGGGCGACGGGCTCTGGAACGCCCCCGACGAGGAGCTCGTGGCCCTCGCGACGCGCGAGATCGACCGGATCGGCCTCGTCCAAGCCGCGGACATCGTGGACGCCTGCGTGGTCCGTCAGCCCAAGGCCTATCCGGTCTACGACGAGGCCTACCGGGACAACGTCGCGGCGATCCGGCTCGACCTCGAGACGCGCTACCCGACGCTGCACGTCGCCGGCCGCAACGGCATGCACAAGTACAACAACCAGGACCACGCCATGATGACCGGGATCCTGGCGGCCCGGAACATCTTGGCGGGCCGGCGGGCGTTCGACCCCTGGGGCGTCAACGAGGACGCCGAATACGCCGAGGCGGGGCTGTCCGGCGCTCAGGACGCGCTCGCGAGCGAGCGCCTGGTGCCGCGCCGCGCGGCCTGAGCCGACCCGCTCCGTCCACGAGCGCACAGGCGGCCGTCCCCCATCCGGGGGGCGCGCCCGCTCGGCCTTCCGCGGGACAACGTCCCCGGTCGCGGATCCCAATCATGCGGATCGCCACGTCGGCCATGGAGGCGGAGCCATGATCAAGGCAGCTTTGATCTGCGGCGCGCTGCTCGGCACGGGCGCGCTGTGCACGACGGTTGCGTCCTATCCGGGGGCGTTCTCGCTGACCGATTGCCCCGAGACGGCGATCGGCGATGTCGCGTTCTGCATGGCGACGGCGGAGCCCCGCCCCGAGACGATCTCGACGCGCGCCCTCCGGCCCGCCCCCGAGATGCCCGAGGGAGCGGCAGCCGACCCGATCTGAGACGACCGCGCGCCGGCCACCGCCGCCGACGCGCTCTTACCGCCCGGCGGTCGCCGCACTCTTGATGTCGGCGAGGGTCCGGTCGGGCGTGATGGCCTCCGGGTCGACGAGGCAATGGAGGATCGCGGGCTTGCCGGAGGCGAGCGCGCGCTCGAAGGCGGGAGCGAAATCCTCCGTCCGCCCGACCCGCTCGCCATGGCCGCCGAACGCGGCCGCGTAGGCGGCGAAATCCGGATTGCGCAGGCGCGTCGCCGACACCCGGCCCGGGTATTCGCGCTCCTGATGCATGCGGATGGTGCCGTACATGCCGTTGTCGAGCACGACGATGATCGCGGGAATGTCGTACTGGACGGCGGTGGCGAATTCCTGGCCGTTCATCAAGAAATCGCCGTCCCCGGCGAAGCAGACGACGACCCGCTCGGGGAAGACGCGCTTCGCCATGATGGCGGCCGGCGGCCCGTACCCCATGGAGCCGCTCGTCGGGGAAAGCGGCGTCCGGGCGCCCGTCGTGCGCATGAAGCGATGCACCCAGACCGCGAAGTTGCCGGCCCCATTGGTCACGATCGCGTCGGCCGGCAGCCGCTCGCGCAGCCACACCATCACGTCGCCGTACTGGAGGGCGCCGGGCCCCGGCTTCGGGCGCTCAGTCCGCTCGAGATAGTCGCGACGAGCCTGCTCGCGCTCGCCCCGCCAGGCGATCTCGGCCGGCGGCTCGACGGCCTCGAGCGCGGCCGCGAAGGCGGCCGGCGCCGCCTCGATCGCGAGCGCCGGCTGATAGACCCGGCCGAGCTCGGACGCGTCCGGGTAGACGTGCACGAGCCGCTGGCGCGGGGTCGGGATGTCGATGAGCGTGTAGGAGGAGGAGGGCATCTCGGACATGCGCCCGCCGACGAGCAGCAGGAGGTCGGCCTCGCGCACGCGGCTCGTCAGCGCCGGGCCCGGATTGATGCCGACATCGCCCGCGTAGCAGGGGTGGTCGGCCGGGAAGAGCTGCGCCCGGCGGAAGGACGTCCCGACCGGAAGATCGAAGCGCTCGGCGAAGCGGATCACGGCCTCGCGCGCCGGGGCCGTCCAGCGCGAGCCGCCGAGGATCATGAAGGGCCGGCGCGCCGCGAGGAGCCATTCGCGCAAGGTCCGCATGTCGCCGGGCGGCGGCCAGGGCGCGGCGGGCTCGACGCGGGGCGCGTCCGCGACGGTCGCGACCTCGGCCAGCATGTCCTCGGGCAGCGCGATGACGACCGGCCCCGGCCGACCCTGCATCGCGACCCGGAAGGCGCGCGCCACGATCTCGGGGATGCGGTCGGCCCGGTCGATCTCCGTCGCCCATTTCGCGAGCGGGCCGAAGACCGCGCGATAATCCACCTCCTGGAAGGCCTCGCGCTCGCGCATGGCACTGTCGATCTGGCCGACGAACAGGATGAGCGGCGTCGAATCCTGGCGGGCGATGTGGATCCCAGGGCTCGCATTGGTGGCGCCGGGGCCGCGCGTGACGAAGACGATCCCGGGCCGGCCTGTGAGCTTGCCTTCCGCCTCCGCCATCATGGCGGCGCCGCCCTCGTTGCGGCAGACGATCACGTCGATCGCCGCGTCGTGCAGCGCGTCGAGCACCGCGAGGTAGCTCTCGCCCGGTACGCAGGTCGCGCGGCGCACGCCCTGCGCGATCAGCTGATCGACGAGGATCCGCCCGCCCGTTCGTCCTTGCATGCGCCGAGCTCCCGGTCCGGCCCGGGCAGGCGCCCGGTCGCGGCGGGGCGTCCTATCCGAACGGGCGAAGCCTGGCCAGGAGGCGCTCGGGGATCAGGGACCGCCCCCGCCGCCCCCGGTGCTCTGGCGTCCGATGTTGCCGTATTGGTCCGGCGTAGTCGCCGTGATGGTGCCGGGCGGCAGCGCGTCGCCCCGCCCGAACTCGGCAGGGCGCGGCGGCCCCCGCCGCTCCGCCCGGAGCGCGCGAACCGCGTCCCGGTCGCGATAAGCCGAGCCGCGGCGGCTCTGCGCCTCGCTCCAACCGGTCGAGGCCAGGAGGGTCATCAGGGTCCAGGCGCCCAGGAGAGCAGGTCGCCGCAGATGCCGGACAAGCGAACGGGTCATCGATCACGCGCTCCGATGCCGGGCCGGCATCGGCCCGCATGTCTCGGAGCCTTCGGACCCAGCGCTCGCCGCGCAAGCGACGCGGCCGCGGTCGTCGAAGGCTCGGCCAAAAGGCGGCAACCGCTCACCGCGGCCACGGGGCACACCCGCGGCCGGTCCGCATGCCTCAGCGGCGCGTCTTGCGCGCCGCGTAGCGCGCGTCGCGAGCGGCCTTGCGTTGAGCTTCCTTCTCGGCCTCGGCTTTCGCCCGCTCCTCGACCTCGCGCTGGCGCGCGAGCTCGGCCTGGCGCTCCGCTTCCTCCCGGGCGAGGCGCTCCTCCTCCTCCTTGGCGATGCGCTCGAGCTCGCGCTGCTCGGCCCGCTGGCGGCGCGCCTCGAGAATCGCTTCGCGCTCCTGCCGGCGGGCGACCACGGCCGGGTCGTCGTCCTTGGGCCTCTCCGCGAACTTGGACAGGAGGTCCTGCTTCGCCTTGGCCGAAGCCGTCTGGCGGTCGGCGAAATTGCGGTTGTCGAACTTGGGCATCGGGTCCTTCTCGTGAACGCCGCCCCTTAGCATGCGGCCCGGGCCGCCCGGAAGCAGAGCGCGATCGCGATCAGCCATGCGCGAGCCGGCGGGGCCGCGGCTGCCCGGACCTCGCGGCCGGCCCGGGACGGGAGCGATCGATTAACGCCGGTGAGCGCCGGCTCTTGAACATAGACTCGACCGTCCTTTATAGCATGAGCTATATTTGCGAGGGCGGGCTCATGAGCGTGCTGCCGGTACGCGGCGAAGGGGCGTTCGCGGCCGAGGCGACCGGGGCGGCGGGCTGGCGCCGGCCGCGGGGCGACGCTTCGCTGGCGGAGGTGAACCGCTCGGTCCCGGTACGCGGGGCGGGGTGGCGGCGGTTCATCGCCTTTCTGGGTCCCGGCTATCTCGTGGCCGTCGGCTATATGGATCCCGGCAACTGGGCGACCTCGCTCGCGGGCGGATCCAAGTTCGGCTACGCGCTTCTCTGCGTCGCGCTCCTGTCGAACGTGATGGCGATCGTCCTGCAGCATCTCTGCGCGCGGCTCGCCATCGCAAGCGGACGCGACCTCGCCCAGGCCTGCCGGGACGCCTATCCCGGCTGGGTCTCGGCCCCGCTCTGGCTCATGGCCGAGATCGCCATCTGCGCCACCGACCTCGCGGAGGTGATCGGCACCGCGATCGGCTTGAACCTCCTGTTCGGCATCCCGCTCGAGATCGGCGTTCTCCTGACGGCAGCCGACGTCGTCCTGATCCTCTGGCTGCAGAACAAGGGCTTCCGCCGGGTCGAGGCCTTCGTGGTCGCGCTTCTCGCGATCATCGCGGCCTGCTTCCTGGTCCAGATCGCGATGGCGGAGCCGGATTGGGGGCAGGTGATCCGCGGCTTCGCGCCGACCGCCGATCTCGTCCGCAACCCGGACATGCTCTATCTCGCCCTCGGCATCATCGGGGCGACCGTGATGCCGCATAACCTCTATCTGCATTCAGGCATCGTGCAGACCCGCGCCTATGGCGAGACGCTGCCCGAGAAGCGGGAGGCTTTGCGCTTTGCGACCCTCGATTCGACGGTGGCGCTGATGTTCGCCCTGATGGTCAACGCTGCGATCCTGATCCTCGCGGCCGCCTCCTTCCACAAGGCCGGAAACCACGGGGTCGAGGAGCTCGAGAACGCGCATCAGCTTCTCGCGCCGCTCCTCGGCTCTTCGCTGGCTCCGACGCTCTTCGCGATCGCGCTTCTGTGCTGCGGGCTCAACTCGACCGTGACGGCCACCATGGCCGGGCAGATCTTGATGGAAGGCTTCCTCGACATCCGCCTCGCGCCCTGGCTCCGGCGGCTCGTGACCCGGCTCGTCGCGATCGTGCCGGCCGCCGCCGTGACGATCCACTACGGATCGGCCGGGACGGGTAAGCTCCTCATCCTGAGCCAGGTCGTGCTGAGCTTGCAGCTGCCTTTCGCGGTCATCCCGCTCGTCGCGCTCACGTCGTCCGGAGCGAAGATGGGGGCGCTGCGCGCCCCGGTCTGGCTCACCGGCCTCTCCGCCGCCATCGCGGCGCTCATCGTCGCGCTGAACCTGAAGGTCATCGCGGATTTCGTGACGGGCGGGTGAGAAGAACGGTCGGCTCGCGGCGCCCTCGAGTTCACGCGATCGCCTGCAAACCCTTGGTCTTCACGAGATGAAGGAGCTTTAGGGACGGACCATCCGGGCGCTTCTCCCCGCGTTCCCATTTGCTGACCGCGCCCTTGCGGACGTTCAGATAGCTCGCGAAGACCGGCTGCGAGACCTGCTCCCGCTCGCGAAGCGCTTTGATCTCATCCGGCGTCATGGGCGCGATGGGCGTCAGACAGAGCGCGTCGAACTCGCGCATGGTTGCCTTGTCGACCAGGCCGGCGCGGTGAAGGCCGGCCGCCGTGCTGTGCACGACCTTGAGAATGCTGGGATCAGTTTTCATCTTCGCGTTCACGGTCCGATACCTCCACGATCTCACCCATGGTGCTGGCTCGGTCGAGCGCCCGATCGTCGAGGCCGAGCAGGACATCCGCGAGCCGCTTCAAGGCTCTGAGCTCCTGGGCGGTCACATTGGCCTTCTGGTTTTTGGCAAAGCCGTGAACGAGAAAGCTATGTCGGCCTGCCTGGAACACAATCAGGGTACGAAAGCCGCCCGATTTGCCGTGACCTGCCCGCGCGATCCTCTGCTTGAAGACACCGCCGCCGAGATCGACGTCCCAGCGTCCGGCCTCCACCGCGCGAGCCGCCACCACCAGGTCGTCGGGACCCAATCGCGCTTTCCGCGCGAACCGAGCGAACTCCTTCGTTGCGAAGATCCGCATATTGCTGCTGTGTAGCGCCTGGAACTACATCTATCAATTACGTTGCGTATTCCGTTCCCGACCGGCTCGCCTCCGATCAAGGGTGCGTTGGAAACGGAGCCCCGAGCGCGTAGATCGGCGCGATGATCGCCGATCCCGATCTCCGATCCGCCGAGGCAGCTGCCGGGCGCCTGAGCCCCTGGCGCTTCTCGGTCGCGCCCATGATGGACTGGACCGACCGGCATTGCCGGGCCTTTCACCGCGTCCTGTCGCGGCGGGCGCGGCTCTACACGGAGATGGTCACGACGGGCGCCGTCCTCCACGGACCGCGCGAGCGGCTTCTCGGCTTCGCGCCGGGGGAGCATCCGGTCGCCCTCCAGCTCGGCGGCTCCGATCCCGGCGACCTCGCCCGCGCGGCCCGCATCGCGGCCGATCACGGCTACGACGAGGTGAACCTCAACGTCGGCTGCCCGTCGGACCGCGTGCAGGAGGGGCGTTTCGGCGCCTGCCTGATGCGCGAGCCGGCGCTCGTCGGCGATTGCGTCGCCGCCATGAAGGCGGCCGTTGCGGTCCCGGTCACGGTGAAGTGCCGGCTCGGGGTCGACGAGCAGGACACGGAGGCGGCGCTCGACGCGATGGCCGCGTCCGTCTTCGCGGCCGGCGCCGATGCGCTCGTGGTCCATGCCCGCAAGGCTTGGCTCCAGGGCTTGTCCCCGAAGGAGAACCGGGAGGTGCCCCCGCTCGATCACGGCCGCGTGCATCGGCTGAAGGCGGCCTGGCCGGACAGACCGGTCGCGATCAACGGCGGGATCGCGACGGCCGCCGAAGCGCGCCGTCAGCTCGCCCATTTGGACGGCGTCATGATGGGCCGGGCCGCCTATGGCGAGCCGGCCGAGCTCCTCCGCGTCGACCCGGAGCTCTTCGGCGAACCCGCCCCGGTCGCCGACCCGTTCGCGGCCGCGGAGGCGATGGAGCCCTACCTGGCGGCGCGGCTCGCCGAGGGGCTGCGCCTGCACGCGATCACGCGGCACATGCTCGGCCTCTTCAACGGACGCCCGGGGGCGCGCGCCTATCGCCGGCACCTCGCGACGGCCGGCACGCGGGCGGATGCGGACCTCGCCACGTTGCGGGAGGCCGTGCGCCTTGTCGCCCGCGAGACGGAACGGGCAGCCGCGTGACGACGGATTTCGCCCCGACCGATCCGGGCTTCGCCGAGCGGGTCCGCCGCTCCTTCGCCCGCCAGCCCATGATGGCGACGATCGGCGCCGAGCTCCTGCGCGTCGCGCCGGGCGCCGTCGACATCGCGCTCGCGAAGGCGCCCCACATCCTCCAGCAGCACGGCTTCGTGCATGCGGGGGTGCTCGCGACCCTCGCCGACACGGCCTGCGGCTTCGCGGCCCTGACGCTCATGCCGGCCTCCGCCGGGGTGCTCACGGTCGAGTTCAAGATCAACCTGATGGCGCCCG
>JAFAPJ010000128.1 GCA_019247255.1 Methylobacteriaceae bacterium
CGCGAGCTCTTCGGCGACATGACGGTACGCGAGAACCTCGACCTCGGCGGCCAGCACCTCGCGAAGGGGGAGGCGGCCGAACAGCTCGCCTGGCTGTTCGATCTCTTTCCACGGCTCAAGGACCGGCAAGGGCAGAACGCCGCGACCTTGTCGGGCGGCGAGCAGCAGATGCTGACGATCGCCCGCGGCCTCATGATGCGGCCGAGGCTCCTCGTCCTCGACGAGCCGACGCTCGGCCTCGCGCCCGTCATCCTCGAGCAGATCTCGAAGGCGCTCGACGAGCTGCGCCGGACGACGCCGATCACGGTCCTGCTCGGGGAGCAGAACGTCACGTTCGCGCTGCCGCATGCCGACCGGGTCTACGTGCTCGACCACGGCCGCATCGGCTGGGAAGGCCCGCCGGACCGCTTCGCCGCCGAGGCGGGCGAGGGGCTGCTGTAAAGGCGCGATCGAGGCGGATCGCGCGCGTCGGCTCAGCCGTCTCGTTCGGTCGCCGGGCCGTAGCCGCCGCCCGTCGGGGTGACGATCGTGATCGCCTCGCCGGATTCGAGCACGGTCTGGTCGCAGCCCTTCAGGGGTTCGAACCGCCCGTCGGCACGCCGCACGAGGTTCCGCCCGACCTCGCCCGGCTCGCCGCCCGCCGCCCCGAAAGGCCGGACCCGACGATGGCCGGACAGGATCGCGCAGTCCATCCGTTCGCGGAACCGGATCGTCCGGCTCGTTCCGTCGCCGGCTCGCCAGCGGCCGCGGCCGCCCGAGCCCTCGCGGATGTGGAAATCCTCGAGCACGACGGGAAAGCGCGTCTCCAGGATCTCGGGGTCGGTGAGGCGCGAGTTCGTCATATGCGTATGGACGGCCGGCGCCCCGTCGAAGCCGGGCCCGGCCGGCGCGCCCGAGCAGATCGTCTCGTAATACTGATAGCGGGCGTTGCCGAACGTGAGATTGTTCATGGTGCCCTGCGCGGCCGCGAGGGCGCCCAGCGCACCGAACAGGCAGTTCGTCACGGCCTGGCTCACCTCGACGTTGCCGGCGACGACCGCGGCCGGCCAGCGAGGCGAGAGCATGGAGCCGTCCGGCAGCACGATCCGGATCGGGCGCAGGCAGCCCGCGTTCATCGGGATCGCGTCCTCGACCATGACCCGGAACACGTAGAGCACGGCCGCTCGGGTCACGGGCTCGGGCGCGTTGAAGTTGTCGTCGCGCTGGGCCGAGGTTCCGGTGAAGTCGACCGTCATCTCCCGCCGCTCGCGATCGACGCTGAGCTTCACCCGGATCGTGCAGCCCTGGTCCATCTCGTAGGCGAAGGACGCGTCTTCCAGACGGTCGATGACGCGGCGCACGCTCTCGGCGGCGTTGTCCTGCACGTGGCCCATATAGGCCCGCACGATGTCGAGCCCGAAGCTCGCGATCACCTTGCGCAGCTCGGCCGCGCCCTTCTCGTTGGCGGCGACCTGCGCCTTCAGGTCGTTGACGTTCTGGACGACGTTGCGGACCGGATATGTCGCTCCGGTGAGCAGCGCCACGAGATCGTCCTCGCGGAAGCGGCCCGCATCCACGAGCTTGAAGTTGTCGAGATAGACCCCCTCCTCCTCGATGGTGCGGGCGTCGGGCGACATCGAGCCCGGCGCCGTGCCGCCGACGTCGGCATGGTGGCCGCGCGATGCGACCCAGAACAGGAGCTCGCGCCCCGCCTCGTCGAAGATCGGCGTGCAGACCGTGATGTCGGGCAGGTGCGTGCCGCCGTTCTAGGGGGCGTCCAGCGCGAAGACGTCGCCCGGGCGCACGACCGGGTTCTCCCGGATCACGCTCTCGACCGAGCGGTCCATCGAACCCAGATGCACGGGCATGTGCGGGGCGTTCGCGACGAGGGCGCCGTCGCGGTCGAAGACCGCGCAGGAGAAGTCGAGCCGCTCCTTGATGTTCACCGAATACGCGGTGTTCTGGAGCGTCACCCCCATCTGCTCGGCGATCGACATGAAGAGATTGTTGAAGATCTCGAGCATGACGGGGTCGGCGGCCGTGCCGACCGCCGTGCGCTTCTCGGCCGGGACCGCCCGGTCGAGGACGAGGTGGTCACGCTCCGTCAGGGTCGCGCGCCAGCCGGGCTCGACCACGACCGTCTGGTTCGCCTCGATGATCAGCGCCGGCCCCATGACGACATGGCCGGGCCCGATCTCCTCGCGGGCGTAGACCGCGGCGTCCTGCCAGGCACCGCCGGAGAAGAAGCGGGTCCGCCGGCGGGCCTCCGGCACGGACCCGTCCGCGCGCGGGCGCGTGCGCGGCGCCGCCTCCGCCCCGCCGCCGATCGCCTCGACCGACACGGCCTCGACGACGAGCGGCTTCGTCTCGTCCACGAAGCCGAAACGGGCGCGGTGCGCGCCCTCGAAGGCATGCCGCATGGCGTCCGTCGCGCCGGCCTCGACTTCGAGCGCCGTATCGGTCCCGGCGTAGCGGACCTGCACCCGCGTCTCGACCCGGACCTCCGCCGGCGCCACGCCCTGGCTTTCGACCTCGGCCCTGG
>JAFAPJ010000142.1 GCA_019247255.1 Methylobacteriaceae bacterium
GCACGGCCTCGCCGTAGCGCCGCCCCGCCGGGTAGCGGGGCCAATGGGGCGGGCCGAGGCGCTGCACGCGTCCGCCTTCCTGGTCGACGAGGATCGGCGCGTCCGGGCGCCCGACCGCCTCCCGCAGACTCGCCGTCAGCGCCAGGACGTCCTCCGGCGTGCCGATGTTGCGCCGAAACAGGATGAAGCCGAACGGCCGGGTTTCGCGGAAGAAGGCCCGCTCCGAATCGAGAAGGACGGGGCCGGCGCAGCCGGCCACGAAGGCGCGTGGGGTCAAGCTTTCTCTCCGGCGCGGCGCGTGCGCGGCGCCACGGGTCAGTTGGCCGTGACGGTGCAGGCCCCGCCCGAGGCCTTGAGCCGCGTGCAGAGCGTGGTGGCGGCCTCGCGCGTCATCGGGCCGACCTTGACCCGGTAGACGGAGCGACCGTTCACCTCGGCGCGCGCGATGGAGGCGGGCCGCCCGCCGAGATCGGTGGCGTAGCGATCGGAGAGCTGCTCGTAGCTCTGCCGCGCCTCGTCCTCGCTCGTGCGCGACGCGATCTGGACCGAGAAGGCGGCGCGTCGGGGGGCCGGCTGAGCGGCCGCGGCGGTCGTCGTCTCGCCTTCGGCACCCGCGTCGGGCGGCGCCGCGGGCTGAGGAGCCGCGGCCGTGCGGGCGTTCCCGCGATCGGCCGGACGGCCGAGCTGGAGAGGCGCGTTGCCCGAAGCCTGCGCGTCGCGAGCCGGCTGGCCCGAGGCTCGCGCGGGTGCGCCGCCGGGAGTCGAGGTCGGCGTCGCGGAAGCGGCGGCGCTCGCGGCCCGCAGCTCGCCCCGCGGCCGCTGCGGCGGGAGAACCGTCACGGCCGCGGGCGCCGCCGCGGGCGTCGTCCCGCCGGGCGTCGCGGACGGAGCGGCCGGGATTGCGGCAGCCGGCGCGGCAGCCGCCGCGGACGGGGCCGGCGCGCCGTTCGGCCCGATCGGGATCGTCGGCACCGCAACAGGCGCGGGAAGGGAGGAGAAGCTCGGGATGGAGGGCTGCGCGGACGCCGTCTGGGCCGGCGCCGACGGCGGGTTGTCGTAGCTCGACCCGTCCGGCCGTACCACGACGGTCCGGACGCGGCGCGGCTCGCCCAGCACGCTCGACAAGGCATTCCCGGCGGCCTGCGGGCCGCGCAGCTCGGCCGGCGGCGCGTCGGGCGCCGCGTTCGGCGCAGCCGCGACCGCGGCCGGGGCGGGCGGAACGGGCGCCGGCGTGGGCGTGGGCGGCAGGTCCGGGGGCGCCGGCAGGTTGCGCGCGGCTTCCCGCACGTCGACCGGCTGCTCCTGGCGGTCGACAAGGCGGGCCTTGCCCCCGTCGCCCGCGCCCTTCTCGAGGATCTGCCGGTCCTGGTTCGGAATGTCGATGCCGCCGGGGTCCTGCGGGGCGACCTTGGTGGGTGCGGTATCGGCCGTGATGAGCGGAGGCGGACCGGAGAATGAGAAGCTTCCGGTGCCGCTCCGCCACAGGGCGGCGCCTGCGACCACGCCGCTCGCGACCACGACGAGCCCGAGCGCGGCGGCGAGCCGGGCACGCGAGCGCCGGGGCTTCAGGGGCCGAAAATCGTCCGACGCGAAGGCATTGGCGGGATCGCCATAGGCATCGGCGATCGGGTCGAAGGCCGGCGTCTCGCCCAAGCGGTCGCCCAGGACGGCGCGATCCTCGTCGGTGAGAACGGGATCATCGGGTTGGGACGGAGCCGGGCGTGCCGGCTGCTCCGCCACCTTCGGGGCGCTCGCGTCGGCATCGCCCAAGATGTTCCGGAAAGGGTCGTTCTGCCCGACGATCCGGGCGAGCTCGGCGAGAGGGTCCGGCCGGGCGGGGTCGAGCCGCGGCTCGGCGCGCGTCGGCGCGACGACGGGCGGCGCCTTGGCCGGAGCGACCGGCGCGGACGCGCCGACCGAGCGACGCAGCTGGCGCTCGATCTCGTCGAGGTCGATCTCGAACCGCTGATGTCTCGTCTCGGTCATGCCTGCTCAACCCGCTCGTCGGCCCGACCGGGGCGCCCGCTCGTCCGGCCAAGCTTAGCGCATTTCGTCCGGTGCGCTCACGCCGAGGATGGACAGCCCCGACCGAAGCACGCCCGCGACGGCGCCGATGAGCGCGAGCCTGGCCAGCGTGGAGTCTCGGTCGTCGTGCTTAACAAACCGTAATTGCGGCAAGTCTTTGCCCTTATTCCAGAGGGCGTGGAAGGCCGCCGCGACATCGTAGAGGAAGAAGGCGATCCGATGCGGCTCGTGTGCGGACGCCGCAGCTTCGACGAGCCGCGGGTACTGAGCGACCCGCCGCAGAAGGTCGAGCTCGGCCTCGTCCGTGAGCGGCCCGAGTCCGGCCGCCCGCAGCTCCTCGACCGTCGGGGCCGCCCCGAGCGTCTCCCCGGCCTGCCGGAACACGGAGGCGATCCGGGCATGGGCATACTGGACGTAGAAGACCGGGTTGTCCTTCGATTGCTCGAGGACCTTGGCGAGATCGAAATCGAGCGGCGCATCGTTCTTCCGGAACAGCATCATGAAGCGGACGGGGTCGCGCCCCACCTCGTCCACGACCTCGCGCAGGGTGACGAAATCGCCCGAGCGCTTCGACATGCGCACGGGCTCGCCCGCACGAAACAGCCGCACGAGCTGGCAGAGCTTCACGTCGAGCTCCGCCCGGCCCTCGCTGACAGCGCGGACGGCCGCCTGCATCCGCTTCACGTAGCCGCCGTGGTCCGCGCCCCAGACGTCGATCATCCGGTCAAAGCCTCGCGCGACCTTGTCGCGGTGGTAGGCGATATCGGAGGCGAAATAGGTGTAGGACCCGTCCGACTTGAGAAGCGGCCGGTCGACGTCGTCGCCGAAGGCGGTCGCCCGGAAGAGCGTCTGCTCCCGGTCCTCCCAGTCCTCGATCGCCTGGCCCTTGGGCGGCGCGAGCCGGCCCTCGTAGACGAGGTCTCTCCCCCGCAGGTCGGCGATGGTCGCGGCTATTCGGTCATTTGGCCCTTCGGCCAACGTGCGCTCGGAGAAGAACACGGCGTGCCGGATGCCGAGCGAGGCGAGATCGTCGCGGATGAGATCCATCATGGCGGCGATCGCGGCGTCGCGCACGACGGGCAGCCATTCCGCTTCGGGCCGGTCGCGCAGGGCGGAGCCGTGCGCGGCCGCGAGGCTCGCCCCGACGCCCTTCAGGTAGTCGCCCGGGTAAAGCCCGGCCGGAATGGCGCCGATCGGCTCGCCGAGCGCTTCGCGGTAGCGCAGGAAGGCCGAGCGCGCGAGCACGTCCACCTGCGCGCCCGCGTCGTTGACGTAATACTCGCGGGTGACCTGCCAGCCCGCGACGGCGAGCAGATTCGCGAGCGCGTCGCCGAAGACGGCGCCCCGGCCATGCCCGACATGCATCGGACCGGTCGGGTTCGCCGAGACATACTCCACGTTGACGGGCCGCCCCGCCCCGGCGCTGCTGCGGCCGAACCCGTCGAGGTCGGCGAGCGCCGCCCGTAGCACGTCGTGGAGAACCTGGGGGGCGAGCGCCATGTTGATGAAGCCGGGACCGGCGACCGACACGGCGGTCAGACGCAGATCCGCCTGCAGCTCCTCGACGAGAAGTTGGGCGAGCGCACGCGGCGCGAGTCCGGCCGGCTTGCCGAGAACCATGGCGGCGTTCGTCGAGAGATCGCCGTGGGCGGCCTCGCGCGGCGGCTCGACCAGCACCCGCGAGGTGTCGAGCCCGGCGGGGATCCGGCCCGCTTCCGCCAAGCGCTGGAGCGCGTCGCCGACGCGCCGTTCGAAAAGCCCGAAGATGTTCATGGAGCGTGGGAAATCGCGAAGCGCAGGGCGGGCGCGACCGCCGCTCCCGCGCGAGGTCGCGACCTCTAGCAATCGCCCCCGCCCCTGTCACCTCGCCGACGCGGAGGGTGGTCGGATCACCAGAGGCGCAGGTCGGGCGTCGTCGGGAACAAGCGCCGGTGCTCGGCAATCGCGTAGCGGTCGGTCATCCCGGCGATGTAATCCGCCACGCGCCGGACACGCTTTGCCTCGGAGGCGCCGGCGAGATCGGCCCGCCAATCCTCCGGCAGAAGGTCCGGCTCAGCCGTGAAGCGCGCGAAGAGGTCGCGCACGATCGAATCGGCGTCCTGGCGAACCGCCATGAGGCGGGGGTGCCGGTAGAGCCGCGGGAACAGCACGTCCTTGATCGCCCGATCCGCTGCAGCGAGCGGCGGGCTGAAGGCGACGACGGCGTCCGCGGCGTCGCGGATGTCGTCCGGCCGCGTCGGCGCGAGTGCCTCGAGCCGCCGCGCGCTCTCCGCGAGCACGTCCTCGACGAGGCGCGTGATCACGCGACGGACGAGCTCGTGAATGCGGCGTGACGAGTCGAGCCCCGGGCCGAGCGCAGCGACCTCGGCGAGGAGCTCGGCCAGGAACGGCACGTCCTCCAGGTCCTCGATCTGCAGGATGCCGGCGCGCAGCCCGTCGTCGATGTCGTGGGCGTCGTAGGCGATGTCGTCCGCGATCGCGGCCGCCTGCGCCTCGGCGGGCGGAAAGGTCGACAGGCCGAGCGGCTGGAGCGCGTCGTAGTCGAGGATGGCGCCGGGGATGCCGCGACCGGCGTAGCGCGGCGTCGGGCGTCCCGCGCGATCGAGGAGCGGCCCGTTATGCTTCACGAGGCCCTCGAGCGTCTCGAACGTGAGGTTAAGCCCGTCATAGGCCGCGTAGCGCCGCTCGAGCCGGGTCACGACCCGCAGCGCCTGGGCGTTGTGGTCGAAGCCGCCGGCTCGGGCGAGGCAGGCGTCGAGCGCGTCCTCGCCCGTATGGCCGAACGGCGTGTGGCCGAGATCGTGGGCGAGCGCGATCGCCTCGGCGAGGTCTTCGTCGAGCCCCAGCGAGCGGGCGAGCGCGCGGGCGATCTGCGCAACCTCCAGCGTGTGCGTCAGCCGGGTCCGGAAGTGGTCGCCCTCGTGATAGAGGAAGACCTGCGTCTTGTGCATGAGCCGGCGAAAAGCCGTCGAATGGAGGATGCGGTCGCGGTCGCGCTGAAAATCGCTGCGCGTCGCCGACCCGTCCTCCGGGACGAGTCGTCCATGGCCCGTGGCCGGGTCGCAGGCGTAAGGCGCGCGCCAGCGCTCGCCGGGCGCGCCCAAAGCTCCTCGCCGCATCTCGGGCTCCCGGTTGCAGGCCTGCCCGGGGGCCCTTACCTTGCGTGAAAAGTCAGCGGCAAGACCGAGATGAGCCACGATATCACCCTGACCGAGCGCGCCGCCCGGCGGATCGGCGAGATCCTGTCGGCGGAGCCCGCCGGCTCCATGTTGCGCATCAGCGTGAACGGCGGCGGCTGCTCCGGGTTCAGCTACGGATTCGACATCGACCGGACGCGTCAGGACGACGACCTCGTGGTCGAGCGCGACGGGGCGGCGGTGCTCGTGGACGAGATGTCGCTCCAATACATGAAGGGCTCGACCGTCGATTTCGTCGACGACCTCATCGGGCAGTCCTTCCGGATCGACAATCCGCAGGCGACAGCCTCCTGCGGCTGCGGTACGTCCTTCGCCATCTAGGGCGCCGCCGGCGTCATCTGGGGCGCCGCCGGGCTCTCGGGAGCCGTCGCGCGAACCTGCCGGATGGGAGTGGATCGATGGGCTGTCGCGCGGCGCTCCTTGCCTTGTGGGCCTTCGCGGCGCCGGCCGCAATCGCGCTCGGGCCACCCTCCTCGGCGCTCGCGCAGAGCCAGCTCGCGCAAAGCCAGCTCGGACCGAGCCAGGACGTCACGCTCACCGACGTATCGTTGAAGCTCGGGCCGGCTACGTACCGCGCCAAGACCCTGACGCTTCGCGGCACGCGCATGTCCCAGGCCGAGGCCGGCGCCCTGTTCGATCCGCGCGCCCCCCAGGCGCTCGCGGCGCGCTTCGCGGCCCTCAACGCCGCTGAGATCACGATCCCGGAGCTCGTCTCGGAGAGCGCCGCCGGCACGGTCCGCCAGACGGCGACGTATCGCAACGTCCGGCTGAGCGACATCCAGGGCGGCAGCGTCGCGCGCACGGCCGTCGCGGGCGGCTCGGCCGAGACGGTCGGGCCCGACGGCACGAGCCGGGCGGTTTTCGGCGCGAGCACCGCCGAGGACACCGACCTTGCCGCTGTCGCGGCCCTGTTCGTCCCGCCCGCCGCCGGCGCTCCGCCCGAGGCGAAGCGCCTCTATGCGAGCATTTCACTCGAAGGGCTCTCGGGCGGCGACCCGAAGACGGGCGGCACGTTCCGGGTCGGCCGGCTCGCGGCGCGGGACATCAAGGGGCGGCCCACGAAGGACGGGCTCACCGCGACCTTCGCGGCGCTCGCCGCGAAGCCGTCCTCCGACAACCCGAGCGCGGCCGAGCGAAATCGGGTCTTCGCGATCCTGGCCGACCTCTTCGATTCGGTCGAGATCGGGTCATTCGAGGCGACGGACCTCACGGGCGGGTCCGCCACCCAACCCGAGCTCCGGATCGCGCGGCTCGGCTTCTCGGGCGGCGAGCGCGCCGAGTTCCGGGTCGAGGGACTGCAAGGCGGCGCTCCGGGCGCGAGCTTCCGGGTCGGGGCGTTCTCGCTCGGGGGTTTCTCGCCCAAGCAGTTCGTCGCCGCCATCCGGGGCCTCTCGACCCTGCAATCGGACGAGCTCGATCCGGCGGACGCCCGCAAGCTCGTTCCCGGGACGGGCGCGATCCGCGTCTCGGACGTCGCGGTCGAGGTTCCGGCCGACAAGGGACGACCCGCCGGGCGGGTCAGCATCGGCTCGGTCGAGCTGTCGGCCGACAAGCCCGTCGAGGGCCTGCCGAGCGAAATCCGCGTGGCGTTGCGCGACCTTTCGGTCCCTATGCCGAAGAGCGCAGAGGATGACGGGCTGAAGCAGCTCGTGGCGCTCGGCTACGAGAGGATCGAAGGCTCGCTCGCGGCCGAGCTCGCCTGGTCCGAGCCGAGCCGAGAAATAGCGCTGCGCGAGCTC
>JAFAPJ010000197.1 GCA_019247255.1 Methylobacteriaceae bacterium
GGCGAGGTCGGCGACATAGCGCGCGAATTGCTCGGGCAGCGGCCGGTCGAGGCCGAGCTCGCGGCGGATCTGCTCGATCGCCTCCGCCGTCGCGGCCGGGCCCGCGAAATAGGCGGCCGTGTCTCCCGGCAGCACGCGGGTGAGCAGGAACGAGACCACGATCACGCCGGCGAGGGCCGGGATCGTGGTCAGGAGCCGGTCACCGAGGGTGCGCAGCACGGCCGGAGCTCCGTCAGGCCGGATTGCCCTTGGTCAGGTAGCGGAAGTCCGGCTCGCGGCAGGGCTGGAACTGGTAGCCGCCGATCGTCTTCTGCATGGCCACGTCATGGGTCGGCTGCGCGATCGGGATCATCGGCACCTCACGCTGCGCGAGCGAGACGAAGTCGACGACGTTGCGCGCGTAGGCGTCCGGGTCGGGTGCGAAGCGGGCGGCATCGATTAGCCTGTCCAGCGCGGGGTTCTGGTAGGACGCGATGTTGAAGATCGAGTTCGCCCCGTGCATCGTCCAGAACAGGTAATAATCCGGATAGTCGAGCCAGCCGGCGAACCGGTTGATCACCATCGGGTTCGTCTTCTTGGCGATCTCGCTGCGGAAGTTCGAGCCTGGCACCTTGACGATCTCGACCGTGATGCCGAGCGGCGCGAGCGCCTCCTTGATGAGCACGGCCATCGGCTCGACCACGGTGGCGTTGCCGGCATCGAACAGGAGCGTGGTGGCGAAGCCGCCGGGCGCGGCCGCCTCGGCGAGCTCCTTCGCCTTGGCGGGATCGGTCCGGTACGGGTAGGGCTGCGGCCAGGCGACCTTCGGGGTCGCGGGGCCGCCCGACATGTCGAGGCCGCGCCCGAAGAGCGAGGCCTGGAGGATCTTCTCGTAGGGCAGCGCCCAGGCGACCGCCTGGCGCAGCCGCGCATCGACGAACGGTCCGACCTTGGTGTTCAGGTAGATGCCGTAGACGCCGTTCGGGATCGGCACGCCGACGACCTTCACCTTGCCGGCCTCGATCAGGTCCTTGAAGTCCTTCGGGGGCAGTCCGTAGGAGATGTCGGCATCGCCCTTCTCGATGAGCACCCGGCGGGTCGACGGCGAGGCGATGTCGCGCGCGATGACGCGGCGCAGCTGCGGCAGCGGGCCCGAGGCCCAGCCATCGTTGCGGACGTAGATCGTCTCGACGCCGGGCTTCCAGCTCTCGACCTTGAAGGCGCCCGACCCCGCGACGTTGTTCTTCAGCCACTCCTTTGCCCAGGGGTCGCCGCCGCCGTTCTTGATGGCGAGCTCGGAATCGAACACGAACGGG
Source organism: Methylobacteriaceae bacterium (assembly GCA_019247255.1). Classification (GTDB taxonomy): domain Bacteria; phylum Pseudomonadota; class Alphaproteobacteria; order Rhizobiales; family Beijerinckiaceae; genus Enterovirga. The sequence continues at coordinate 1,296 of JAFAPJ010000197.1, forward strand.
ATCGTGACGGCCAGGTTCGGCATCGTGAGCTTGTCCTTGCGGACGAAGTCGACCCGGAAGGTGCGGTCGTCGAGCGCCACGAACTGCTCGAGCTTCTCCATGGAGCCCGCGTTCATCTGCGTCGTCGCGAAACCGCCGATGGAGACCGCGCGGTCGAGCGACCATTTCACGTCCTTCGCGGTCACGGGCCGGCCGGAATGGAATTTCGCGTCGCGCAGCTTGAAGGTGCAGCTCATCCCGTCGGAGGCGACCTGCCAGCTCTCGGCGAGCTCACCCTCGAGCGCCCCCATGGACACGGTGTTCCCGCCCCCGCCCGGGATCGGCACCGGCTTGAAGCGCAGGAGCCGGTCGTAGCAATTGAGCGCGACGCCGTTCACGGGTTGCGACGCCCCGATGCCCTGCATGTCGAGGGAGTTCGGCCCGTATTCCTGAACGAGGAGGAGGGTCTCGTTCCGGCTCGGGGCCTGGGCGGCGGCGCGCCCGGCGACGAATGGCGCGGCCAGACCGGCCGCCAGGGCGGTTCGACGGGTGATCATCGCGCGTGGTCTCCGGGCCGGGTTCGCGCGCGATGCCGAAGCAGAGATCGTGCCGGCTGAGTTCGAAAGGCGCGCCCGCGGCCGGCGCCTCGCCCGGATCGCGACCAGATCCGCTCGAGCTTGGCCGTGCCGGCTTTTCAGGCGGCCCGGCGCCGGACGCCGCAAAGTCGGGCAGAGGACCCGCACGACGCCGCGCCTGTCCCGCCGCGAGACAGGCGCGCCAGCACGCGGATTGCAACCAGGACGCGGCGGCACCTCATCCCCCGCCGCCTTGACCCGAAAGGGAGCGTTCCGTGCGTCAGTGGGTTCTCGGCCTCGCCGTTCTCGTTCTCTCCGCCCTTCCGGCCGCGGCCGGGGTCGTCGCCCATGTCGACAACCTGCGCCAGCGCATGACCGTCACGGTCGACGGCGTCCCGACCTTCAGCTGGGCGGTCTCGACCGCGCGGCCGGGCTACCAGACCCCGCCCGGCTCCTACCGGGTTCAGCGGATGGAGCGCATGTGGTACTCGCGCAAGTACAACTGGTCGCCCATGCCTCACGCGCTCTTCTTCCGGGGCGGCTACGCAATCCACGGCACTTACGCGACGGGTGCCCTCGGCCGCCCGGCGAGCCATGGCTGCGTGCGCCTCGCGCCCGGCAACGCCCGCACGCTCTTCGGCCTCGCGCAGCGCTACGGCGGCGCCCGGGTGGTCGTCACGGGCTACAGCGCGAGC
>JAFAPJ010000224.1 GCA_019247255.1 Methylobacteriaceae bacterium
CTCGGAAGCGGGCGACCGCCCCCTCCCCCATCAGCACCTCGCTGACCGGCAAGAGGTCGACGCTCGGGAGCTGGCGGGTCGAGCGCTGCGTCTCGCGGTCGAAGGCGCGGATCGATTCCAGCGTGTCGCCGAAGAAGTCGAGGCGGATGGGGTTCGGGAGCCCCGGTGGCGCGAGGTCGAGGATGCCGCCGCGCAGCGCGTACTCGCCGGTGTCGCGCACGGTGCCGGTGCGCAGGTACCCGTTGGCCTCGACCCACTGTGTCACGGAATCCATCGGCAGCACGTTGCCGATCGCCGCCGAGAAAGTCTCGACGGACATCCGCGCGCGGGCCGGCACCCGCTGCACCAGGGCGTCGACGGTGGTGCAGAGGATGCGGGGCGCCTCGGCGGTGGCCCGCGAGCGGGTGAGGCGCGAGAGCGCCGTCATGCGCGCGGCCGCCACCGCGGCGTTCGGGGAGACGCGGTCGTAGGGCTGGCAGTCCCAGGCCGGCAGGACGAGGGTCTCGATCTCGGGGGCGACGAAGGCGAGGCCGTTGCGGAAGGCCGCCGAGCGGCCGGCGTCGCGGGCCACGTGCACCAGGGTCGCCGGCCCCTCGTTGGCGGCCAGCGCCCGGGCGAGGTCGGCCACGACGAGCGCGTCGAAGCCGTCCGGCACGTTGCCGAGCACCGGGCTGTCGCCGGCGGCGAGCGCGTCGCGCGCCCGCGTCAGGGGCGCGGATCTCGGCAGGGCGAAGCGGGCGGGCGGTGTCTTCGCCGGCTGGGGCTTGGGGGGACTCGGCTGCGGCTTGGCCATCGGCTTGCGTTCGAGGCGGCCCGGGGCGGGACCACGCGGATGCGGTGTCGGCGTGCGGAGGCGGTTAGCGGATCGCCCGGCCCGGCACCAGGGTCGGGTTTGCCGCTCCCGTCACCGCCCCGCGAATGGCATCGGCTCGTGGGCCGGGCTCAGCGGGCGCCCTCCGGCGCCGCGGCGAGGGCGGGCTGACGGCCGGGCACGAGCGACAGGGCGGCCGCGATCAGCGCGAAGACGATCAGCGGCACGAGGCTGAGCGTGAAGCTGCCCGTCCCGTCCTTGATGGCGCCGATCAGGTAGGGGCCGAGGAACCCGCCGAGATTGCCGACCGCGTTGATGGCCGCGATGCTCGCCGCGGCGGTCGCGGGCGGGAGCTGCTCGGTGGCCAGCGCCCAGAACGGCCCCTTCAGCATGTAGACGCCCATCGCCGCCACCGTCAGCGACAGGACCAGCGGCACGAGGCCCGACAGCACCGTGCCCCCCGCGAGCCCCGCGGCCAGGATCACGAAGGACAGCGCGAGGTGCCAGCGCCGCTCGCGCGCCCGGTCGCTGTGGCGGCCCCAGAGGATCATGGCCACCGAGGCGACGCCGTAGGGGATGCTGTTCAGGAGCCCGGTCGCGACGTTGCCCAGGCCGTAGCCCTTCACGAGCTGCGGCGTCCAGAACGAGAGGCCGTAGCTGCTGGCCGTGGACCCGAAATAGATGGCGGCAAACAGCATGAGCCGACGCTGGCCCAGCACCTGCCACAGCGAGGGCGCGGCGGCCTCGCCCCGCATGGCGTTGCGCGCGGCCTCGGCCCCGAGCCGGCGCTCCAGCCAGTCGCGCTCCTCGGCGGGCAGCCAGGCCGCGTCGCGCGGCCCGTCCGGGAGCAGGCGCAGGACGGCCACGGCCATCAGCACGGCGGGCAGGCCTTCGAGGATGAACAGCCACTGCCAGCCGCGCAGGCCCCACCCGTCGAGTTCCAGCAGCGCGCCCGAGATCGGCGAGCCCAGGAACGACGAGATCGGGATCGAGATCATGAACACGCCCACGATCCGCGCCCGGTACTCCGAGGGGAACCAGTAGGTCAGGTAGAGGATCACGCCGGGGAAGAAGCCGGCCTCGGCCACGCCGAGCAGGAAGCGCAGCCCGATGAACGACCACGGCCCCTGCACGAGGGCCATGGCGGCGGAGACGAGGCCCCAGGTGGCCATGATCCGGGCGATCCACAGCCGCGCCCCGAACCGCTCCAGCGCGAGGTTGCTCGGCACCTCCATCAGGAAGTAGCCGAGGAAGAAGATGCCGGCGCCCCAGCCGAACACGGTGGCGGTCAGGCCGAGGTCCTTGTTCATCTGGATCGCGGCGAAGCCGACGTTCACCCGGTCCAGGAACGAGATGAAGTAGGCCAGGATCAGGAACGGCACGAGCCGCCACCCGATCCGGCGCATCGCCGACTGCTCCAGCGCGGCCTCGGCCATCGTCGTCCTCCCGGGCGCTGCGTTCTTGACCCGGCGCCGTCGCGGCGCGGCCGACGCCCTGTCCCGACGGGCCAACGCGGTGGCCGGGGGGTTGTTCGCCCCGGCGCATCGACCCGGGGGAGCGGCCGACGCGGCCCGGCTACGAGAGCGTCCCTCGGTGGACGTGGCCCAGCATCTCGTGGACGTTGTAGGCCATCAGCGCCAGGAGCGCGGCGAGCCCGAGATAGAGCGCGGCGTACTCGGCTTTGGTTCGGGCGGGCACGCCGTAATAGGCGACGTTCTCCGGCGCGCCCGGGTCGTAGCGCCACGCGGCGGCGAGCTGCGGCAGGGCGAGCACCGCGATCAGGATGAAGCCGGGG
>JAFAPJ010000556.1 GCA_019247255.1 Methylobacteriaceae bacterium
GCCAGGAGCGTCGGGCCGCCTGGGCGGCGATGCACGAGGCACGCGAGCGCGTCCTCGCCGAGCGGGAGCGCGACCGGGGCGGCGAGGACGCGATCAACGGGGCCTATGTGGTGGCCGCGCTGCGCCGCCACCTCGACGAGAGCACGATCGTGCTGAGCGAGGGCATCTCGCATTACGACGTGATCTGCGACCACCTGCGCGTGTCGCGGCCCGGCAGCCTCTTCACGAGCGGCGGCGGCTCGCTCGGCTGGCATGGCGGGGCGGCGATCGGCGCCAAGCTCGCCCGACCGGACGCGACGGTCGTCGCGCTGGCCGGCGACGGCTCCTTCATGTTCTCGGTGCCGTCCTCCGTGCATTGGATCGCCCGAACCTACCGGACGCCCTTCCTGACCGTCGTGTTCAACAACCGCGGCTGGAAGTCGCCGAAGCTCTCGACGCTGGCGCTCCACCGGGACGGCCACGCGAGCCGGGCGAACGCGCTCGACGTCGCCTTCGACCCGCCGCCCGATTACGCCGGGATCGCGCAGGCGGCCGGGGGCGCCTGGGCCAGGACCGTTCGCCATCTCGAAGAGGTGGAGGACGCGTTCGCCGAGGCGTTCCGGGTCGTCCGGGACGAGGGGCGCGCGGCCGTGCTCGACATCTGGGTGCCGCACCTGTGAGGGGCGCAACGAGTTGGGCGCGTTCCGAGCCCACGCCGGTGATCCCTAGCTCGGCAACGTCGCCAGGGCCCGCTTGAGGCGCGGCGCCGCGAAATCCAGGAAGGCCCGCAACTTCAGCGGCAGGAGCGGCGGCCCCGCATGGACGAGGTGCACGGGGATCGGTTCGGGCATGTAGTCGGGCAGGAGCGTGAAGAGCCGGCCGTCCCGGATGGCCGCGGCTGCCTGGTAGGAGGTCATGCGGGCGATGCCGAGCCCCGAGGCCACGGCTTCGATGAGCGCCTCGGCCGTGTTGACGCCGAGCCTCGGGCGAATCGCGACCGGGCCGTTTTCGAGGCCGGGGCCGAACGTCCAGCTTCGCGACGTCTGCAGCCCCTCGAAAGCGAGGCAATCGTGGCCGGCAAGCTCGGCCGGGGTCGCGGGCGTGCCGCGGCGGGCGAGGTAGTCCGGGCTCGCGCAGGTGATCCAGCGGACCTCGCCGACCCGCAGCGCCACGAGCGCGCTCTCGGGCAGGTGCCCGAGGCGGGCGCCGACGTCGACGTGGTTGTCGACGAGGTCGATCACCGTGTCGGTCAGGACCAGCCGGGCGTTCACGTCCGGATAGGCCTTCAGGAAGTCGAGCACGACCGGGAGGATGTGGATTTTGCCGAACGCGATCGGGGCGGTGACGATCAGGTCGCCGCGCGGGGTCCGGTATTCGCCGCAGGCGGCTCGTTCGGCTTCGTCGAGCTCGGCCAGGATCCGGCGGCTCGCCGCCACGAAGGTCTGGCCGGCGTCGGTGAGCTTGAGCCGGCGGCTCGTGCGCACCACGAGCTGTGTCCCGAGATGCGCCTCGAGCTCGGAAACTTTCCGGCTGACGGTCGGAAGCGGCATGCCGAGCGCGCGCGAGCCGGCCGACAGGCTTCCGCCGTCCACCGCGGCGAGGAGCGTGCGCATTGCGTCGAAGCGATCCACCCGCGCTCTCCATCACGCGGGGACTGGCGAGGTCAGGCGTCCATCGCCGCCTCGGGACCGGCGCTCTGCCCGCGACGCGTGGCGCGTATGGCAGGTTCTGGTCCAGGTCGAGCCTGATCGCGGCAAGGCTCGCGCCGCGCCGCGGTGCGAGCCGTCAGGGCGTCCCGCTCGGCGGCGAGGGCTGAAGCTGGCGAGCGAGCCCCGCGAAGTCGACCTGATCCCAGTGCTCCGCGAACTTGCCCTGGGCCACGCGCCAGATGTCGATCGTGCCGAACGTGAACGCCCGGCCGGTCGGAGCGAGGTTGGGCAGGAACGGCCGGGTATGCGTACCCGAATAGGTGATCCGCGCGACCACCTTGTCGCCGGAGAAGATCTCATCCTCGAGCGTGAGGCGGACGTCGGGAATGCCGGCGAACTGGCTCATCCAGTTCTTGATGAGGGCGGGCAGACCGGACGGGTTTCGGCCGGAATGCTCGACGTAATCCTCCGCGTAGATTTCGTCGCAATGCGTGACGTCATGGGCGTTCTTGAGCTCGATGTAGCGCCTCAGCAGCGCGGCGTTCGCCGGGTCGGTCGCGCCCGCCGCCCTGGTTGCTCCGAACGCCGCCGATGCCGCGAGCAGAGGCGTGGCGGACAGAACGCTGCGTCGATCGATCATATGCGGTCTCTCACATGGCCGAGGCCGTCGTGCTCGCAGGTCGTCCCCTGGGCGGCTACCCTCCAGACCCGTTAAACGCCCTTTCAGAATTGAAACGGGGCGGAACGAGAGCTGATGGACTGGACAGACATCCAGGCCCTCCTGATCGTCAGCGAGAGCCGGACGCAGACGGAGGCGGCGCGAAAGCTGGGCATCTCCGTGCCGACCCTGTCCCGACGCATCGCCTCGCTCGAACGCGCGACGGGCCTGAGGCTCGTCGACCGCAGGTCCGGCGGCATCACGCTCACGCTGGAGGGCGGCGCGCTCGTCGAGCGCGCCCGTCCCATGACGGATCTGGCCGCAAGTGCGGAGCGTCTCGCCGCGGTGCTGCGGAGCGGCGGCTGGGCCGGTCTTGTCCGCATCTCCGCGACGGAACCGATCATCTGCGAGATCCTCGCACCCGCCCTGCCGGCATTCGTCGAGGCGCATCGCGACGTCCACCTCGACCTGGTGGCGTCGAACGCGATCGTCAGCCTGTCCGCGCGCGAGGCGGAGCTTGCCGTCAGGTTCTCACGGCCGAGCGAAGGGCGGCTGGCGGCGAGGCGCCTCGCCTCGCTCCGGTTCGGGTTGTTCGCCGCGGCCGCCTACCTACGGGGCCGCGACCCCGCCGCCCTGCGGCTCGAGGATGAGCGGCTGCTCGCCTACGACCACACCTTCGGCGATACTCCGGAAGCGAGCTGGTTCGGAGCGCCTGGCCTTCAGGCGGCGATCGTCGCGCGGAGCTCGAGCACGCGCGGGCTCGCGCGCGCGGCGGCGGCCGGGGCCGGCATCGCGCTCCTGCCCGTCGTCGTGGGGTCCCGCACCTCCGGCCTCGTCGCCATCCCGTCGGAGCGGGCGATGCCGGCGCGCTCCGTGTGGCTGGTCGTCCACCAGGACCTGCAGCGGTCCGACGTCATCCGTCGGGTGATCGACTGGGTGGTGGCGGCTTTCGAGACCGTTGGTCGGGACGAGCCGGCGGGTCGGGACGCCGCGCGGTGACGACGGCGCCGAGGCGCGCGACGGGCGAGACCGCCCCATTGGCCCGACGCCTGCTCACGGCTCGCCGGCCGCCTCGTCCGCGGCCGCTCGCGCTCCCATCGAGCGCGGCGCCTGGCCGGTGACGCGCGCGAAGGTGCGCGAGAACGCGGCGGGGCTGTCATAGCCGACCTGCGCGGCGACGCTCTTCACGGGCTTGCCCTTGCGGAGCAGCTGGCGCGCGATCGTCATGCGCCAATGGGTCAGGTAGTCGATCGGCGTGCGGCCGACGACCGCCGCGAACTCGGCCGCGAAGCGCGTTCGCGACATTCCGGCCGCCGTCGCGAGATCGTCCAGCGACCAGGCCCGACGCGGGCTCTCGTGAAGGGCGGTGAGCGCCCGGGCGAGGCGCGGGTCCGCGAGGCCGGCGAGAACGCCGCCTTCGACGAGGCCGCTCGCGATCACGTGCCGGACGACGAGGATCAGGAGGTAGTCGAACAGCCGGTCGAGGGCGGCCTGCCGTCCGTCGCCCGGGGTGAAGGCTTCCCCCAGCAGCAGCTCGCAGGCGGCGGCGAGCGCCGGGTGGCGCGCGAGCGGGAGAGTCACGGTCGCGGGCAGCCCTTGCGCGATCGGGCTTCCGGCCTCGCCGCCGAGATCGACGACCGCGCAGGCGAGGTCGGCCCCCCGCTCGGGATCCACCAGGAACCGGTGCGGGCAGGTGCGGGGCAGGAACAGCAGCGTCGGCTCGGCGAGGACGAGGTCGGGCCCTCCGTCCCGCGCAAAGGTGAGCGCCCCAGCCTTGAGAAGGTGCAGATGCCCGCCCTCGGGGAACTCGGCCGTCCGGCATAGCGTGCCGGTGAAGAAGGTCCGAGCGGTCGGCGTCGCGTGGGCGAAGAGGGCCGCGAGGTGATCGGGGTCGGTCATGAACTTGGACTTGAGATCGGGACGATCGGCAACGTTCCTGGCACCTTCGGTGCCGCGAAGTCCTTCATGACATTGCGGCGCAGGCAAGCACGCCTGCCCAGCCAAGGATCTCGGTCATGCCCCGCATCGCTCGCATCGACACCGCCCAGGCCGACGCACAGGTTCAGGCCGCCCTCTCGGGCGTCAAGGCCAAGCTCGGCATGGTGCCGAACCTGTTCACCACCTTCGCCCAGTCGCCCGCCGTCCTGAAAGGCTATCTGGCCTTCTCCGACGCGCTCAGCCACGGCGTCCTCACGGCCCGGCAGCGCGAGATCATCGCGCTCGCGGTCGGCCAGACGAATAGCTGCCATTACTGCCTCTCGGCCCATACGCTCATGGGCAAGGGCGCCGGCCTCACGCCCGAGGGCATCGCGGCCGCCCGCCACGGACAGGCGCAGGACGCGCAGGACAACGCCGTCGCGGTCCTCGCCAAGCGCGTGATGGAGACCCGCGGCCAGGTGGACGACAAGGATCTCGCGGCGGCGCGCTCGGCCGGTCTCGACGATGCCCGCATCGTCGAGGTGATCGCCGGCGTCGCACTGAACGCGCTCACGAACTTCACGAACAACGTCGCCCAGACCGACATCGACTTCCCGAAGGTGGACGTCGCGCTCGCGGCCTGATCCCGCGGCGGGCGCGGCGTCCTCAGAGGGTCGCCTCGCCCCTTTCCTTTTTTCGCCACGCGAGGAGGCCCGCGGCGGCCGTCCTCCAACACGTCCGGAGACACGCCATGAGCATTCGCTTCGTCACCAAGACCGTCCACGCCTATCTCGACTATCCCGTGGCGCTGAGCCTCATAGCGACGCCCTTCGTCCTGGGGCTCGGGCGGGACAATCCGCTCGCGCTCTGGCTGTCGGTCGCAACCGGCGTCGCCGCCCTTCTGCTGACGGTCCTCACCGACCACGGGACAGGCCTCGTGCGGGTGCTGCCGTACCGCTTCCACCTCCTGGTCGACCGCCTGGTCGGGCTCGTCTTCATCGCTGCGCCCGTCGTGCTCGGCTTCCACGGGTTGGATGCCGCCTATTACTGGGCAAACGGCGCGGCCGTGCTCCTCGTCACCGTCGTGCTGAGCGCGCCCGAACGCGACGAACCCGCGCTCTCGCCCGCCCGGGCGTGAGGCGCCGGGCGCGGAAACCGCGGCCCGTCAGGCTCAGCTGCCGGGCTCGCCCGCTACGTCGTCGAAGAAGTAGTCGCGCCAGCTCGACGGCTGAACCTTGATGGCGCCGATCCGCGCGAGAAACGTCGCATAAGGAAGCGTGTTCTCGGGCACGAGCGTGTAGCGGATCTCGGGATCCGCCACGATCGCGCGCACGAAATCGGGGTCGAGCTTCGACCTCTCGACGCGAACATATGTGTCGGCTGCGGCAGCCTTGTTGTCGTTGATCCAAGCGACAGCCTCGCGGAGGGCCGACACGAAGGCACGATAGGTCTTCGGGTTGTCGGCGCGAAACCTCGCCGCGCCGTAGACGAACACCGCGGTCGTGGGCCCGCCCATCACGTCGTAGGATGAGAGCACCTTGTGCACCCGACCGGTCCGCAGTGCCTGGTATTGGAACGGCGGGCTGGAGAAGTGACCGGTGATCTCGGTCGAGCCCGCAAGCAGAGCCGCTGTCGCGTCGGGATGGGGCAGTGAAACGGTCAGCTCGTCGAGCGCCCCGTGCTTGCCGGCGCCGAATTCCTTCTCGGCCGCGATCTGAAGCGTGCGCGCCTGCGCCGAGACGGCGACGGAGGGAAGCGCGATCTTGTCGGCTGTCGTGAAGTCCTTGATCGACCTCACCTTCGGGTTCGACGTGAGCAGGTAGTAGGGCTGCGATCCGAGAGCCGCGATGGCGCGCACCTCCTGACGGCCGCGCGTCCGGTCCCAGATCGTGAGCAGCGGTCCGATCCCGCCGGACGCGACGTCGATGGAGCCGGACAGCACGGCGTCGTTGGCGCTCGCCCCGCCGCCGAGCTTCGACCACTCCACGGCGATCTCGAGGCCCTGGGCCCTGCCGTGCTTCTCGATCAATTCCTGGTCGCGAATGACGTGAAGGGGCAGGTAGCCGATCCCGAACTGCTCGGCGATGCGAATCCGACCCTCCGCGAGGGCCGCGGCCGAGCTCGCGACGAACGCGAGCGCGGCGATGAACAAACGGGTCATGGCGGCAGCCTTCCTGTGGAACATCGAGATGTGGCGCGCTCCCCGGCTTGTCGGCCGGACAGTCGCGCGGGCCCGGCGCGGCAGCGCCGAGGCGGCGTCCCGCAGATCAGGCCGGCAGGAGCAGCGGCCCCGGATCGGCCAGGTCGAGGTCGGACGGGCCGTCCGCCTCCTCCGCACGCAGGCTCTGGATGGAGGGCTCCCGCCGAGGAGAGCCGCGCAGCACGGCCCGCGCGGCACGGGCGGCGTCCTCGACGCTGCGGAACCGGCGCCCGTCGAGACCGTCAAAGGCGGGTTGGGCCGAGAAGAAGCGCACGGCGCCGGCCGGATCGGGTACGGCGATCCCGGCCGTCGTCTCGCCGATCTCGACGACGCGGGGCGTGAACAGGCTGTTTGCGGTCATGAAAAGCTCTCCTGCCGCTCGGTTCGAGCGGGACGTGGCTGGGCTGTCGGACGGACTGACGACGCGCCTCAACAGCCATCACGGACCGCCCGCGGACGGCGGCAGGAGAGAAGGTCTTGGGAGGGGACAGGAACGCGCATCGCCAGTCGTCCTTCGGCATCGCTGTCCGGACCACGGGCGAAACGCGCCCCGTGGCGCTTTAGCGTTTGGTGACGCGGCGCAAGCTGCACACTCAAATCACCGCGGCGAAGCCGAGACATCGCCTCTGCTTCGTTCTGCAATGCTGACGAGAAGGGTCTGCTAGGTCAATCGAATTATATACTTTTGTTCTAAGCTGCGCGAGATCGTTTTACTCTGCGCTCGCCGCCGTCGGAGATAGGACCGCTCCCCGCGCGACCCGAAGCTCCGCTTAACCCGGACGACAGGCGCTGCAGGGCCGAGATGGCGGCAGCTGCGGAACGCTCGCGGAAGATCGACTGCCGACCGGCCGGGGTCCGCCGATCGGCGAACCGGGTCGCGAGGGCGCGTCGGGTCTGCTGAAGCGAGACGGGCGCCTCGCCCGTCCACCGGAGCGCATTCGGCCTCTCGGGTCAGCCGCCGATCTTGGCGATGGCGCGCCCGATCGCCGGCCGTGCCTCGATCGCCGCGTACCAACGCGCGACGTGGGGCGTCTCGGCGAAATCGACGTTCGCGAAGGCGCGGCGCCAGATCCAGCCGAAGTTCGCGATATCGGCGATCGAGTACTCGCCCGCCAGATATTCGACCTGCGCCAGCCGGCCGTCCATGACCTTCAGCGTTCGCTTCGCTTCGCCGTGGAAGCGCTCGATCGCGGCCGGGATCGGCTCCGGCGCGAGCTTCTGGAAGTAGCCCGACTGGCCGAAGGCCGGGCCGAGCCCGGCGGCGTGGAAGAACAGCCATTCGAAGGCGCGCACCCGGGCCTCGCCCTCGCGCGCCAGGAAGCGCCCGGTCTTCTCGGCAAGGTAGATCAGGATGGCGGCGGACTCGGTGACCGTGATCGGCTGGCCTGCGGGACCTTCGCTGTCCACGATCACCGGAACCTTGCCGTTCGGGTTGAGCCGCAGGAACTCGGGCGTTTTCTGCTCGCCCTGGCGGATGTTGACGGGGTGGACGGCGTATTCCGCGCCGAGCTCCTCGAGAAGGATCGGCACCTTGACGCTGTTCGGCGTGGCGAAGGCGTAGAGCTCGATCATGACATGGGTCCTTGCTGGGAAGAGGGCTGGGGCGCCGAACGACACAACTCAGTGGATCCACCCGCCCGTGAACGGGAAGACCTGCCCGGACAGGAAGTCGCTCTCCGGCCCGGCCAGCGTCAGCAGGAAGGTCGCGGCCTCCCGCGCGCTCGCGAGGCGGCCGGCCGGCACCTGACGCATCCGATCCTTGAACTCGGCTGTCCCCTGGTACTCCGCCGGAAAATAGGTCGGGTTCTCGACGAAGGTCTGGGCGGTCGCATTGACCTGCACGTTGTCGGGCGCGACCTCGGCGGCGACGGCGCGCACGTAGCCGTGCTGGGCGGCTCGCGCGGCCGAGTAGACGGCACGCCGCGGCACGCCTCGGAGCGCCGCGCCCGCTCCGACCACCACGATCTTGCCCGAGCGGCGCGCCTGCATCTGCGGCAGGACCGCTCGGGTCAGGCGATGCAGCGGCCGCACCAGGCGATCCAGCATGAGATCGAGCTCGGCATCGTCGCTTTCCGTCGCGAGGCGCCCCGGGATCGAGGCCGCGAGATGGGCGACGAGGACGTCGACCCGCCCGGCCTCCGCGATCAGCGCTGCCGCCGCGTCCGGTACGGTCAGGTCGCGGCGATCCGCCAAGACCTCGGCGCCGTTCTCTCGGAACACGGCCACGACCTCGGGCCCGATCAGCTCGTCGGCATCCGTCACGAGCACGCGCCGTCCTGCGAGGCGAGACATGATCGATCTCCCGGGTCGATGTCGTCCGTCAGATCGCCGCCTTGCCGACCGAGGCTCCGCCGTCGACGAAGAGGGTCTGGCCGGTGATGTAGGCGGCGTCCTCGGACAGGAGGAAGGCGATCGCGGCCGCGATCTCGTCGGGCTTCCCGAAGCGGCGCATCGGCACGGCCGCGAGGTAGCGCGCCTCGCCGGGGCTGCCCGGCGGGTTGCCGGTCCGGAAAAGCTCGGTCTCGGTCGGACCCGGCGCCACCGCGTTCACGGTGACCCCGGCCGTCGCGAGCTCGAGCGCCCAGCCGCGCGTGAAGCTGACGAGCCCGGCTTTCGCGGCCGCGTAGGCGGTGCGGTCCGGGATGCCGAGCACCGTCAGGCTCGACACGTTGACGATCCGGCCCCAGCCCCGCGCGCGCATGCCGGGCAGGGCCGCCTGCGCGGTCTGGACGGCGGTGCGCAGGTTGAGGTCGAGCACCGCCGCAAGGTCGGCGAGCGCGACCGCGCCGAGCGGCGCCGGGCGCACGAGCCCGACATTGTTCACGACCGCGTCGATCGCGCCCTCGGCGACGAGCCGATCCAGCGCCGCCTGCGTGGCGGCGGCATCGGCAAGGTCGACCTCGACCACCGTGCCCGGAAAGCCCGGCAGCCCCCCGCGCGCGAGACCGATCACTTCATGCCCCGCCGCCGCGAGGCGGCGGGAGAGCGCGAGCCCGATGCCCTTCGTGGCGCCCGTGACGAGAACCGTGCGGGGCATCGTCGTGCCTCGTCATGCGGCGAGGCGCCGACCGGAGCGCAGCGCGGGCAGCAGCTCCTCGGGCTCCGGGCGACGGGTATAGTCCGGGTTGACCTCCCGGTAGAGCACCCGACCGTCCTGGCCGATCGCGAACCGGCCCGGCATCGGCAAGGTCCAGCTCTCGTCGCCGTTGACGAGCGGCAGGTTGTTGCCAAGCTTCTGGTAGAGCTCGACCAGGTAATCGGGGAGCGCGAAGCGCAGGCCGAAGGCGGCCGCGACCTCGTTGCCGGGATCGGAGAGGATCGGGAATCCGAGCTGGTTCTCGCGCTGCGAGCGGCGGCTGTTCGCGGGCTTCTGGGGCGAGATGGCCACGAGGGTCGCGCCGGCGGCCTCGATCGCGGCCCGTGCGGCTTCGAGCGCCTGGAGCTCCATGTTGCAATACGGGCACCAGACCCCGCGGTAGAAGCTGATCGCGAGCGGGCCGCGGGCGAGAAGCTCGGCGGACGAGACCGGGTGGCCGTCCGGGTCGTTCAGCGTGAAGGCCGGGGCCGTATCGCCGACCTTCAGGGCGCGATCCGCCGCACCGGACGCGATGAGCTCGGCCGTGCCGCGCTCCATGATGGGATGAACGAAGGCAGGCGCGTTGAAGGGCGGCTTGCCGGAGCGGAAATCGGCCTTGAAGGCGTCGAGGCGGTCCTGGAGCGACATGGGATGATCCTCACGGAAGGGGGTGGGCCGCGTCTCGACGACGAGCCACGGCGGATGGAGGCCGGCGCCGGGAGCCTTGCCGGCAGGGGGGCGTCAGGCGGCGGCGCGCTGGGCGCCGGGCTTTGTCCATTCGGCGCCCTTCATGAAGGGATCGAGCTCGGTGTGGACGATGTGGTTCGTGTAGTTCGAGAGGAGCTTCGTGCCGGCGCCCAGCACCACCTCGAGCACGTTGCGCTTCGTGAAGCCCGCAGCCAGGAACGCCTCGACGGCGGCGTCGCCGACGAAACCACGCTCGCGCACCACCTTGGTGGCGAAGACGTGAAGCGCCTCGAGCTTCGCGTCGGGGATGGCGGTCCCGTTCCGGATCGCCTGCACGACCGCGTCGTCGATCTTTTGCATCTTGGACAGCATCGTGTGGCCGGCCATGCAGTAATGGCACTCATTCTCGTAATTGGCCGTGAGATACACGACCTGCTGCTCCGTCGGGGTCAGCGTCGTCTTCGAGAACAGGTCCCAGAGCGTCGAGTAGGCGCCGAGGAGCTCGGGGCTCTCGGCCATGTTGGCCTGGAGGTTCGGCACGAAGCCGAAGGCCTGCTTGACGGCCGAGAGGGTGCCTCGGGAGGCCTCGGGGGCATTGTCGGCGGTATAGACGGTGAACGAGGTCATGGCGGGCTCCTCTCGGGCGGCGTTCCGTGGCGGGGCGTCGATCGCCCAGCACGGCCGCTAGCTAGGCCCGTGGCCCCTGACCCGGGAACGCCGGGGCGCGGACTAGCGCCTATTCCGGGCCGGCATGCCGCTCCGGCCCGCGAGGCCCGTTGGCGCGTCAGGTGAGGTCGTGGAGCGCGCGGCCGAGAGGCGCCGTGAGCCGCGCCTCCAGGAAGCGCACCCGCAAGCCCGCGCGCTCGGGCGAGCACGCCATCGGCCCGACCTGGTAGGACGAGCTGACCGGGAACGGCGCAAGCCGCAGCAAGGGCCACGTCTTGCCGTCGGACGAGAGCTGGAGGCGGAGCACGCCGTCCGCGACCGTCGCTCGGACCCAGAAATCGCCCGGATCGCCCCCGTAAGGCGCCGTGGCCCAGTCGGACCGGCCGACCGTCAGGACGCTGCTCGCCATCGCTCGGCCGTCGCTCCATTCGAGCCCGGCCTTGACCCAGTTCTCGGCATCGACGCGCACCATAAGGCCCGCCTGGTCATAGAGGGCCTCGTAGGCGCCTTGAACCCGGACCTGGAAGGTAAAGGCGCCCGCGGTCGGGACTGCGAAGAAGTGGCCGGTGTCGCGGACGAAGCCGTAGGCGGTCTCGCGCCAGAAATCGCTCCGGTGCCGGGTGAGGAGCGCGATTTCCTCGCCCTCGACGGTCCAGCTCTCGGGCTCGTTGAGCCAGGTGCCGTCCATTGGCCGTGCTCCGCTGCCGCCGGCCGCTCGCGCGCCGACCGCCCGGATCTAGCATGCCCAGCCGGCGGACACTCCGCTCAGCGAAGCGCCGCCGCGCGCGCCTCCTGACAGGCCTGCGCGAAGCGGGCGTCGGGCTCCGGCAGCACCTTGCTCGCCCAATAGGTGACGGGCGCGACGTCGGTGATGCCGGCGAAGCGCAGCCACTCCTCGAAGTGGGTCGAGGTGTGGTCGGTGCCGTAGGCGGGCGGCACGCCGGGCGAGTAGATCGCCGCCGTGTAGATCGCGGTCGCCCGCTTCCCCTTCAGCAGGCCGATGTAGCCCACGGCCGGGTCCCAGCCGAACAGCGTTCCCGGCATCGAGAGGATGTCGATGTACTGCTTCAGCCTATAGGCGACCCCGAAGTTCCACATCGGCACGGAGAACAGGTAGTCATCTGCGGCATCGAAGCGCTGAAAGACGGAAACGAGCTCGTCGTAGACTGTCCTTTGGTGAGCGTTCATCGCCGGCTCGCCGAAGAACGAGACCTTTGCAGCAGCGGCGTCACCGTCGAACTCGGGCAGCTTCTCCTGCCAGAGATCGATCTCGTCGATCCTGGCGTCGGAATGCTTCTCTCGATAGGCCTGGAGATAATGCTGCGCGATCTGGCCGCTGATCGACAGCGGGCCGCGCGGCGAGCCTTTGACGTGGAGCAGGTTCTTCATGACAGGGTCCTTCGCTATGCCGTGAGTTCAGCGCTGATCGTGCGCGTCGAACACCTTGCCGCTGACCCGCCAGCCGTCCGGGCCGTTCAGCAGCGTGAGGAAGTCGGTGAAGCGGCCGCCGCCCCAGCCGCGGAGCTCGATCCGCGCCGAGGCGGCGAGGCCGGAGCGATCTATGGAAACGGTCCGGGCCTCGACCTCGGGCAGGCCGCCGGCCTCGACGACGCGGCGGCAGAAGGCGTCCGCGTCGAGGTCGACGAGCTCGCCGCCGCGCCAGCCGGTGATGCGCGCATGATCGAACCAGATCGCGCGCAGCCGGCTCACGTCGCCGCTCCGCGCGCCTTCCACATACTGGTCGATCACCGCCTGGATGGCGGCCGCCTCGTCGAAGCCTGCCCCGTCCGCGCAGGATTTGGACGGCGCTCCCGGCCGACCGCTGCGTCCGTGGCTGTCATAGACCTTGCTCATCAGCTCCCAGCGCGCGCCCGCCCGGTGCAGCAGGAAGAAGTCGGTGAAGCGGAAGCCGAGCCAGTTGCTGAACTCGACGCGCAAAGCCGCAGCCGCGCCGGATAGGTCGATCGAGACGATGCGGTGGGCGATGTCGGGCGAGGGGCCGTTCTGCGCCACCCAACCCGCGAAGGCGTCGCGGTCGAGCGCTGCGAACGACCCGTCGATCCAGCCGACGATGCGCGCGTCCTGGTGCCAGCTCTCGCGCAGGCCCTCGACGGTGCCGTACCGGGCTGCGCGAAGATAGGGGCCGAGCGCTCGCTCGATCGCGCCGAGCGTCTCAAGGCTCGTGTCCGCATCGGGTCCGGTCAAGGGCTGCATGGAAGGTCTCCGAGCGAGGAGGGCGTGGTCCGACGCGCTCGGGCCTTCACCGCCCGCGGGCGGGCGAGCCGCACGGCAGCGCTCCATCGGGCTGCGGCCCCTCGTCGGCCGCGCCTTCCTTGTCGCCGGCAGGCGCTGATCGAGGGTTCGGGAAAGCTGACCGAGCGTCCGGATCAGGCGTCCGTACCGCGAGCGGTCCCGTCTCGGTCCCGGGCGTAGGGATCGAAATCCGAGGAGCGCGCGAGCCATGCGCGCGGCGACGCGCCGAGGACGCGGGCGAAGACCCGCGAGAAGGCGGTGGCGTTGTCGTAGCCGACGCCGGCCGCCACCGCCTTGATCGGTCGCCCGCGCATCAGCGGCCCGAGCGACGCGATCACGCGCCAATGCGTGAGGTAATCGATCGGCGTCCGCCCGACTACGGCGCGGAACTGCTCCGCGAAGACCGTGCGGGACATGCCGGCGTGGTCCGCGAGCTGTTCCACCGACCAGGACCGGCCGGGCGCCTCGTGCATCGCGGTCAGCGCGCGTGCGAGCCGCGCATCGGCGAGCCCTGCGAGGACGCCTCCCTCCACGGCTCCGATCGC
>JAFAPJ010000329.1 GCA_019247255.1 Methylobacteriaceae bacterium
ATCTCCACGGGCAACCTTCTCCAAGCTCGCGACTGGCGCGCGGGAAATGCCGTCCCGCTCGAGCATATGCGCGATGCGCAGCGCCACATCCTCGCGCCACGGCGCCGCGATGACCTGCACGCCGAGCGGCAGCCCGTCGTCGAGCCAGACCGGAACCGCCGCGACCGGCAGGCCGACGAAGGAGATCGGCTGGGTGAAGATCCCGATATTCGGACGGGCCGGCATCTCGACGCCATCGAGGACGAGGGTCGCCTGCCCGATCCGAGGCGCCCGGCAGGGCGTCGACGGGGCCAGGATCACATCGACGCTCTCGAACAGGGCCAGGACCTCGGCGCGGTACCAGCGCCGGAAGCGCTGGGCGCGGTGGACCCAGGCGGCCGGGATCATCGCGCCGGCGATCAGCCGGTCGCGCACGGCCGGATCGTAATCGGCAGGTCGGGTCTTCAGCTTGTCGAGATGGAGGCCCGCGGCCTCGCTCGCGGTGATCACGTAGCCGGCCGCCCGCGCCCGCGCGGCCTCGAGGATCGTCACGCGCGCGGTCGCGCCGAGCGCCTCGGCGGCGCGCCGCACGGCCGCGAAGCATTCGGGGTGGCCGCCGCGGGCGAAGTAGCCGTCGGCCACGGCGATCCTCAGGCCCGCGGCGCCCTCCTCGACGCGCCCGGCGACGGGCTCGATCGGCCGCTCGGCCTGCCAGGGATCCTCCGGGTCCGGTCCCTGCATCGCGTCGTAGGAGAGGGCGAGGTCCGAAACCGAGCGCGCGAGCGGCCCGAGATGGTCGAAGCTCGCCACGAATGGGTAGGAGCCGGCCCGCGAGAGCCGGCCGAAGGTCGGCTTCAGCCCGAAGGTGCCGCAGAAGGCGGCCGGCACCCGGATCGAGCCGTTGGTGTCGGAGCCGAGCGCGAGCGGCACGAGCCCGGCCGCGACCGCGGCGCCCGAGCCGCTGGACGAGCCGCCCGACATATGCGCCGCGTCGTGCGGGTTGCGGCAGGCGCCGTCATGGGCGTTCTCGCCCGTGAAGTCGTAGGCGTATTCGCCCATGTTGAGCGCGCCGACCAGGATCGCGCCGGCCGCCTCGAGACGCCGCACCAGCGCGCCGTCGCGGGGGGCAGCCGGGCGGTCGCGGTTGATCTTGGAGCCGGCGCGGGTCGGCAGGCCCGCGACGTCGAAGAGGTTCTTCACCGCGAAGGGCACGCCGGCGAGGGGGCCGAGCGCGGCGCCTGCCTGCCGCTGCCGGTCGATCTCAGTCGCGCGAGCCCGGGCGCGCGCCGCCGTGACGTCCGTGAAGGCGTTGACCGCGGGATCGACGGCCGCGATCCGGTCGAGCGCCGCCTCGACGGCCGACAAGGCGGTGAGGCGCCCGGCTGCGACCGCGGCGGCGATGCAGGACGCGGTCTCGGAAGCTGAGCCCTGGCTCACGCGCGGAACACCGGGGCGGGCTCGAGCTCGTCGTCGAGCGGGAACGCGAGGACGAGGGCGGCCGCGCGGGTCGTCGCCTGGAGGTTCGCGACCACGGCGGCGCGCCAAGCGGGGTCGATCGCGATGCCCAGCATCGGCGCCATGGCGTCGACGATCCGGCCGGCGGCCTCGTCGTCGAGAATGGGATCGGTCGGTTCGGGCATCACGATGGGCTCGGGGCGCGCGCCTCGACGGGCGGATGGGGAATCGCGGCGATGAGCTCGCGGGTATAATCGGCCTTGGGCGCTTCCAGCACCTCTTCCGTCGATCCCTCCTCCACGATCCGGCCGGCGCGCATAACGATGACGCGGTCGCAGAGAAGCCGCACGACGTGGAGGTCGTGGCTGACGAAGAGGTAGCTCATGCCGAGCTCGGCCTTGAGGTCGGCCAGCAGGTTCAGCACGACCGCCTGGACGGAGACGTCGAGCGCGGCCGTCGGCTCGTCGAGGATCACGAGGTCCGGGTTCGGGGCGATCGCGCGGGCGATGCCGACGCGCGCCTTCTGGCCGCCGGAGAGCTGGTGCGGGAAGCGGTCGAGGAGGTCGACCGGCAGGCCGACGAGGCGGGCGAGCTCGTCGCAGCGCGCCCGGACCGCGTCCGCGCCTCGCACCGTGCCGAAGCGCAGGATCGGATCGGCGATGGCGCGGGCGGCGGTCCAGCGCGGGTTCAGCGAATCCGTCGGGTCCTGGAACACCATCTGGATCTTCGGCCGGAGCGGATGGCGAGCGAAGCCTCTCCCCGGGACGCGGCCGATCTCCTCGCCCTTGAACAGGATCGAGCCCTGGCTCGGGTCGAGAAGCCGCATGACCATGGTCGAGGTCGTGGACTTCCCGCAGCCGGATTCCCCGACGAGGCCGACGCTCTCGCCGCGTCGGATCGCGAAGGAAAGGCCGTCGACCGCCCGGAACGGCGCCGCCTCGGACGACTCGTCGCCGCGTCGGAAGAGGCGCCCGAGGACGCGCGTCGCACCCCCGCGCGGGTATTCCTTCACGAGGTTCGAGACGGTGAGGAGCGGCTCGCCGACGGCCGAGGCGGCGGCCGGCGCCGGCGGGGCGGCCTCGGGCAGGAGGTCACGCAGGTTAATGCCGGGGCGCGGCGTCGCCTTCATGAGCTTGCGCGTATAGGTGTGGGCGGGCGCGCGGAAGATCGTCGCCGAGGGAGCCGTCTCGACGACGCGGCCCTGCTCCATCACGACCACCCGGTCGCAATAGGCCGCCGCGAGCCCGAGATCGTGCGTGATGAGCAAGGTCGACATGCCGAGCCCGCGCGTGAGCTCGACCACGAGGTCCTTCGCCGCTTTCTGGGTCGTGACGTCGAGCCCGGTCGTCGGCTCGTCGGCGATGAGCAGCTGCGGCCGGCAGGCGAGCGCGAGCGCGATCACGACGCGCTGGCACATGCCGCCGGACAGCTCGAACGGGTAGGCGTGGTAGCGCTCCGCCGCGCGGGCGATACGCACCTGCTCGAGCGCGGCGATCGCCTTGGCGCGGGCGTCACCCGAGCCCGCTTCCGCGTGCTGGCGCAGCACGTCCTCGATCTGGCGGCCGACCTTGCGGATCGGGTTCAGCGCCGCGCGCGGGTTCTGAAAGATCATGGAGATCTCCCGCCCGCGCAGGTCGCGCATCTGCCGCTCGCGCGCGGCCCGCAAGTCGAGGCCCGAGAAGGTGACGCTTCCACCCGCGATCCGGCCCGCGCGGTCGAGGATGCGCATGACCGCGTAGGAGGTGACGGACTTGCCCGATCCCGACTCGCCGACGATCCCGACGGTCTCCCCCTTGGCGACGCTCACGTCGACCTGCCGCACGGCCTCCACCGTGCCACGGCGCGTCGCGAACTCGACCGTGAGGTCGCGGATCTCCAGGAGGGGCAGCGCCGTCACGTCCGCCTCTGCGGATCGACGATGTCGCGGAGCCCGTCCCCGATGAGGTTGAAGCAGAACACCGCGAGCATCAGCGCGAGGCCGGGGAACAGCGCGATCCACCACTCGCCCGAGACGATGAAGCTCGCCCCTTCCGCGACCATGATGCCCCATTCGGGCGTCGGCGGGCGCACGCCGAGCCCGATGAAGGAGAGGCCCGCGGCGTTGAGGATCGCGTAGCCCATGGTGAGCGACATCTGCACCATCATGAGGGGCAGGATGTTCGGCAGGATGGAGGTGAGGACGATCCGCAGGTCCGTGTTGCCGGTGAGCCGCGCCGCCATGACGAAGCCGGCGTTGCGGCGCACCGCGGCCTCGGCCCGGGCGAGCCGAGCGTAGAGCGGAAAATTGATGATCGCGGTCGCGAGCACGATGTTCGTGACCGTGTTGCCGAGCGCAGCGACGATCCCCATGGCCAGCACGAAGAGCGGGAAGGCCATGATGGTGTCGGCGACGCGCCCGACGATCCGGTCCGTCCAGCCGCCGAAGAAGCCCGCGGCGATCCCGGCGAGCCCTCCGAAGACGAAGACCAGGAGGACGGAGAAGACCGCGATGGCGAGGTCGAGGCGCGCCGCGACGATCACGCGCGAGAGAATGTCGCGCCCGAGCTGGTCCGTCCCGAAGGGATGCGCGAGGGTCGGCGCCTGAAGCGCCGCCGCCGTGTCGGAGGCGAGCGGGTCGTAGGGCGCGAGGGAGGGCCCGAGCACCGCGCAGGCGACGAGGAGAAGGAGGAGCCCGAAGGACAAGCCCGTGACGGGGTTCTCGGAGACCACGTAGCCCGCATGGGCGAGCGTCGCCCCGAGGCCGGATCGCGGCGGCCTCGCGGCGGTCTCGAGGACCGGCGTGCCGGCGGCGCTCACGCGGCGCTCCTGACACGCGGATCGATGAGCCCGTAGGCGAGGTCGATCAGGAGGTTCAGGACGATGTACAGGATCGCCATCGCCAGCACGAAGCCCTGGACGGGCGCATAATCCGACGCGATCAGCGCCTCGACCGCGTAGGAGCCGATGCCCGGCCAGGCGAAGACCTTCTCGACGAGCACGTTGGCGCCGAGGAGGAAGGAGAACACCATGCCGAGCGTCGTCACGACCGGCAGCATCGCGTTGCGGAACGCGTAAGTCATCACGACCGTGCGCCCCGCGAGGCCGGAGGCGCGGGCCGTGCGCACGAAATCCGAGGCAAGGACCGCCAGCATGGAGGCTCGGGTGATGCGTGCGATCGGGGCGAGCGCGAAGATCGCGAGCGTCAGCCCCGGCAGCGCGATCTGGGCGAGCGCCGCGCGGAAGGTCTCGCCGTCGCCGGCGAGCAGGCTGTCGACGAGGTAGAAGCCCGTGACGGTCGCGGGCGGAGACGAGAACGAATCGAGCCGACCGAGCGGCGCCGGTGCCCAGCCGAGCACGAAGTAGAAGGCGTAGACGAGGAGAAGCCCGGTGAAGAAGACCGGCAGCGAGACCCCCGCCGTCGCCACGAGCCGGCAGGCGTGGTCCGCGAGCGAGCCCTGGCGGACGGCCGCAATGATGCCGAGGGGCAGCGCGACGAAAAGCGACAGGAGGAGGCCGAACAGCGTGAGCTCGGCCGAAGCCGGCAGGCGTGCCCGGAGATCGGCCACCACCGGCTGCCCGGTGGTGAGCGACTGGCCGAGCTGGCCGCGGGC